>JAOZPW010000058.1 GCA_029932545.1 Thermoanaerobaculales bacterium
CACCAACGTTCCGTGCCTCTCCCCGTCGGCATCACTGCCAAGCTTGACCAAGGACAGCAAGCTCTTTTACCGAATCTTTCCCTCGGACGAGCTGGAAGGACGACGTGCCGGACGCTTTTTGAGGGAAGATCAGGACCTCGACACAGTCCTAATCTTCAGCCAGGACTCTGAACAGGCCAGGGGCATCGAACCTCCCTTCCGCCATATTTTCGAACAAGCGATGCAGGGCAAGGTCGTCGACCGCATTCTGTTGACCGATCCCAACTGGGAACAGCAGGCCGCCGACAGCTGCGCCGCCAATAATCCTGAATCCGCCTACATCATTGCGTATGCCAACGAGACCCTTGATGTGCTCCGTCTGCTCCGTGACAAAGACTTCAAGGGAGTCGTTTGCGCCACTTCGGCCTTTTACAGCGGCTATATCGTCGAGAAGAACCCGGAACTCACCGATGGAGTCTATTTCCCCCAGCCGGCGTTCGACGTGACAGATGAGCGGCCGTTGGTGCAACCCTTCGTCACCAGCTATCGAGAGCAATTCAGCCAAGACCCCGACATCTACGCGGCCCACGCCTTCGACGCCATGCGGGTCGCCCTGGCAACCGTTACTCTGACCGAGATTTTTGAAACGCCCGAAATCCGGAAGACGCTTCAATTCAAGCTGGCGGAATTCCCAGGCGTAACCGGCGTCATCCAGTTCAATGATTACGGCGATGTCCATCGCAACCCCATCATGTTCATCGTCAAGGATGGCAAGGTCCGGAATTACGAGCGTTACGTCGAAGCGGAAAAAAAGAAGATCCGCGAGAAAATCAGAAACCTCTTGATCAACGGATAAGCCGGCTTCGCCGGACGCTGTCAGCTATCAGCTATCAGCCCGCGGCCACCAGAAACAGAATTCGAGTCGGTCGTTGGAGGGCCAGTGGCTAAGGTCCGCATAGAAAGCATCGGTTGCCGTTTAAACATCGGCGAGATGGAGGCCTTGGCGAGTACTCTCGCGGGCCGGGGTCACCGGGTGGTCACCGCAGGCGAGACCGCTGACCTCTGTATTTTCAACACATGTACAGTCACCGCAATGGCCTCACGGAAATCCAGACAGATACTTCGCCAACTACGTCGTGCCAACCCAGGCGCCGCCATGGTGGCCACCGGATGCTATGCCGAGATGGCGCCCGACACGGTCTCCGCACTGGGGATGGATCTGGTCGTCGGCAATCAAGACAAGGACCGTCTGGCCGAAATTCTGAAAGACAAGGGACTGTTGGTAAACGATGAAACCGACTCAGGATCACTCGACCAGCCCAAGGCCGGTCCCGACCCCCACCGCAGAACTCGAGCCTTCCTCAAGGTCCAGGACGGATGCGACAACGCCTGTGCATATTGCGTCGTCACCATAGCCCGTGGCCCGGGCCGCAGCCGGCAACCTCGTGCGGTCATCGACGACATCTCACGGCTCCTCGACGACGGCTACAGGGAGATCATCCTCTCCGGAGTTCACCTGGGGTCCTTCGGCCATGACTCCGGTGACCGGCACGGACTCCATCGTCTGGTTGAACGCATCCTCGGTATGGGCACGGTCCCCCGCCTGAGACTCTCATCACTCGAACCCTGGGATCTATCGCCGGATTTCTTCGATCTATTCACCGACTCACACCTGATGCCGCACCTTCACTTACCCCTTCAAAGCGGCTGCGATGCCACCCTCAGACGCATGGCCCGAAAGACTACACAGGAGGACTACTCGGCCCTGGTGTCGGATGCACGGCAACGGGTACCCGATATCTCGATTTCCACGGACGTCATGGCCGGATTCCCCGGTGAAACCGACTCTGAGTTTAAGCAGAGTTTTGCGTTCGTCAAGACGATGGAATTTTCCCACTTGCACATCTTCAGGTACTCGATCCGCGAAGGCACCCCGGCAGCAACGATGAATCATCAAGTTCCGGGGCCCATCGCAACTGAAAGAAGTCGTCAATTTCACGGTCTGAATGCGGTAATCGAGGCGTCTTTCGCCCGGCGGTTCGAGGGGAGAGAACTCGATGTTCTGTGGGAGACCGCCGAAGACTACGGTCCCGGGCTGCGCTGGAGTGGATTGACACCCCACGCCCTCCGCGTGGTGACCGAGACTTCTTCCGATGTCGATTTGTTCAATACAATCACACCGACCCGGATTCTCACAGCGTTTCCGGGAGAGGTTCTCGGCCAGGTGCATGGTGTCAGTCTGCCGAATATGGTCGAGGAGAAGTCAAGACGGTTGATGACAATCGAGGGGTCCGGATAGCAACTCACACGCCAAGACCTCTGAGAAAACGAGGCGGTACCATTCAGAAAAGAATTACCACAGAGACACAGAGGAACACAGAGGGCAACCCAAGGGCGCTCCCGGCGTTCGCTTACCCGCCTTGCGGGTTTAAGCTGAAGGCCTGTCCATCGCCTCAGACGCAGGGCGTCCCATCGAAGTACAGCCCTTCAGCACGCGGGCTTTGCCCGCCCGGACGAACCAGTCCAATGCGCTCAAGGTCCGCTTCAAGTGGTATGCCCTAGAGCCCGGTTGTACGCGAAGCGTGCTGGGGCAGAAGGGAGGCGGGTGATAAAACTCGTTATTGGAACCCGTTTCTCTTCTGCCATCGGCGGACGAAGTCCGTGAACCGGGCGGTACTGACGACTCCGTTGGAACTCTCCTCTGTGTGTTCTCTCTGTGCTCTCTGTGTCTCTGTGGTGAATCTGCTCTCAGACTTGGTCGGCAGCTTGCCTCGGAGGTTTGGCAGTTTGATTCCGGCTTCGCCGGATCAGTCTCTACCGGAATCTCCGTGCAAGCAGTTGGAATCCCACAAACAAAAGAAGGCCGCTGCAGCCTATCCCGTACCACAGGACTGACGGCCCAAGACGTTGGTAAATCGCGGTGCCGAGCAGAGGCGAAACGACAAAGGCCGTTGCAAAAGAAAGCGTGTAGGCACCCATATAGCGACCTGCCGACCGTCGTCCCGCCCGCGCCGCAACCACCGCGTTGACCATCGGGAGATTGAGCATTTCTCCCAGACTCCATACACAAATCAAGAAAATCGCGAAGGCAATACCGGTGCCAAGGGGTAACAACCCCAGGCCAAGACAGATCAATACCGCCCCTATCCCGGCCACCTTGAGGTGGTCATACTGTTCGATCAGATGTAAGAGCACCATTTCGAAGAGCACAATCAGCAACGCGTTGAAAGCCATCAAAAAGCCCACTCCACGCTCATTCAGACCGTACACCTCACGCAGGTAGATCGGATACGTGATCCACACCTGGAGAAACGCCATGGCCATGAAAAAGACCAGGACAAGCAGCACCAGGAATGGGCCGTCTTTCCAGGGTGAAACGACGGGTTCGTCTTTTTCTTGGGTCATTTCGGGCCGCAGCGCCTCTGGAGAAATCGCCGCAAAAAGAACCACCCCGGCCGCCCAACAGGTCACACCGTCCACCACGAAGAGCCATCGGTAACTGATCGACGCCAAAATACCGGCGACCGCCGGTCCCAGGGCCATCCCAAGGTTGACCGCCAGCCTGATCAGTGCAAATGCTCGAGGCCGGCCGTCAGTCGGAGAGGCCAACGCAACAGCCGCCATCATCGCCGGCCTGAAAGCCTCCGACACGACACTGACCAAAAAAACACCTGCGACCATCGTCGGAAAGGTGCGCAACTGCCCGAGGACAAGGAACCCTGCCCCTGACAACCCAAGAGATACCAACTGGATCCGGATGGCACCATAACGATCCGAGAGACGGCCGCCGACAATGGCGCCCACCATTGCGCCAAGCCCAAAGACCGCCAGCACAACACCTGCCCTCTCAACGCTCAGACCAAAATCACGAGTTAGATAGAGACTCAGAAAGGGCAGGACCATCGTTCCCGCCCGGTTAACCAGGGCGCCTCCGGCCAGGATCCACACCAGGCGGGGGAGGCCTGAAAAGGCTTCTCTATAGGTGGCAATGATTGTATGAAACAACTTCATTCCGACCACAAGGTGATCAGCCTGGCGGCTTCGCCAGATCGTCGAGTCTCTCGCCCGTCAGACGCCATGTGGTCCACTCATCCTGGGCTTCGGCGCCGAGACGGCGGTAGAAACCGATTGCCGGTTCGTTCCAGTCGAGTACGGCCCACTCCAGTCGGCCGCAATCCCGCTCAATGGTGAGGTTCGCGAGGTGTGACAGCAGGGCTCGGCCGATGCCACGACCCCTGAACGCCGGCATGACGAAGAGATCTTCGAGCCAGATTCCAGGCTTGGCAAGAAACGTCGAGTAGGTTGAAAAGAAAAGCGCGAAAGCCGCCCCCCGCCCATCCCACTCGGCAATCAGGATCTCGGCTGCAGGACTCGGCCCGAACAGCGTGCGTTCGATCGCCTCTTCAGTCGCTACAACTTCGTCAGCGAGGCGCTCATACTCGGCCAGTCCCCGAATGAACTCCAACACCTGAGCGGCATCACTCGGGCCGGCCATTCTGATCGTCAACGAGCCACTCATTTCACGCCCTCCTCAATCAGCGCCCGAAGGGTCTGGGGCACCTGGACCACAGCACGGGCTTCTGGATCGGCAAAGACGACGCCGGTTTGGGCCACTGCCACCAATTCCCCGGTGGCCTGGTCCCTGACGCCATACGTGAATTCGAGTCCGCGACTCCCTTCAAAAACCATGCCGATGTCGATCATCAGCGTCTGCCCAAAAAACGCCTCCGAGCGATAGCTGACCGCCAGGTCGACGACCAAGAGCGTGCGGCCCTCGATGTCGATCTCAGTCATTCCGTGGGCGGCCAAAAACTCGGCCCTGGCATGATGAAGCAGACCAATCAACTCCACATGCCCCAAATGCTTGCCGTAGTTCACATCAGTGACACGAACATCAAGGTGTGTTGTGAAGATCACATTTTCAGGGGGGACTAATCGCAAACGTGCCATGATACCTCTGACCGAAGCCTACCACTCTCTGTTTGTGAGGTTGGGAAAAGGCTTACCACTCATGCAATTTGTTCGACAAATTGCGTGGCTGGGGTGCAGGGATTCGAACCCCGATACTACGGTCCAGAGCCGCATGTCCTGCCGTTGGACGACACCCCAATACAGCCGGGGGAGTATAGCCAGAGCCGCCATGACGGTCAAGTCTTTCCATAGAGTTTGTGGACCGGATCTCAGCAAGGCCCCTGTGAAGTCGAATGACCTCATGCCAAATTATCTAAAACTCCTAGTTCCCATGATAGAATTCACATGCCTCATCGGTGCAATGCATCAATTATCGAGGCAGGGGAGATATAATTATCATGAAACAGGCTCTATTGGTGGTGTGTGTTGTAGCGTTGGTCGCAGCCCCGGTCGCCGCGGCGGACATGAGTCGAGGGGTCCCCTCAAACCCCGCAGGCTCTCGAACGATGACCTGCGGAAACGTCTCTTATGACAATGGTGAAGCCACAAGCTCCGCATGGTTCGGCGGAGGTCAGGCTGGAGATCCTGACCTGATGATGGGTGTTCTCTTCAACCTTGCGGATTTCGGTTTCACCCCTGGTACCGTTGAGATCGTCTCCTACTGCGCCGGAAACGATATGGATTGGGGCGGCCCGTGGCCCAATGCGGCTTTTATCTATTCCGACAGTGGTGGCGTTCCGAATGACGCGGCCCCCCTCTTTCAGGGAATCATCGATACCGGGAACGGCGCTGGAGACTATGAGGTGACGTTGCCTGCTCCCGTGATGCTCGGCGGTGACTTCTGGGTGATGATTCGCGGCGATGCTGCGTACGCCGGTGAGGACTTCAACCTGGACTTCGATGCCGGCCCAGGCGCCCATCACAGCTATGTTTCTGATACCGGAATCGGCGGTTTGACGGAACCAGATTACGGCGAAGGTCCTGGCGAAAACAACTATATGCTTCGGGCCACCCTTCAAGAAGCAACCGGCCCCACCCCGACGCCTCCCCCCGGTGGTGGCGGCGGCGAGCCCATCCCGGCGATGAACCGCTTCGGCATGCTGGCGATGATCGCCCTGCTCGCCGGCGTGGCCATCCTGGTGGTGATTCGACGGAAGTAGTACAGATCTAAGACCAAGAAAAGGCGCCGCATCGTGCGGCGCTTTTTTTGTGCCCCGACTTGACCAACGATGAACAACCAGCGAGAATTACTTCTTGCCGATCTGCCACCCGCTGGAGAAGAACGCCGATGTCCCATAAAATTACTACAGAGGATTTGTTACATGACTTTTGGTCCAGCAAAGCTGGACTGATTTGTCTCCTCCTGGTCGCCCTCACCTTGACCGCAGCAGCATTCACCTTTCAGGCCCTCCAGGGACCGTCCCTGCTGTGGCATATCGACGGCGATGAGGCAGTGGTGACGGTCGTCCGCTTTCCCACAGAAGCCGCCACCCGCGCCTACAAATGGAGTTCCATCTCAAACATTGAGTCCTTCGAAATGCCCGAAAAACCAGGAACCTTCGCAATCGTGTATCTGTATTCCGGATTGAACCTCCGAAGCCCCTGGCAGAACAGCGACAACATCTCCAGGTATGACATCTATTACCCGGCACTCAAGGAGTTCTTCCGGCAAGCTCGTTTGGACAATAACGACGCCAAACTCCGGCACTATCACCGAGCCTATCCTCTGGCCCTCGCTTCTTCGATCGCTGCAACCGGGATGTGGTCATTGTTTTTCATCACCGCCCTGAGGCATGGAAAACCCGTCTCAAAGGCCAGTTCGTGAATTTTTTCTCGCAAAATCTCGTATTCCACGGTATTATGGCTGTCGGTATTGAGTTATTCTTTGCCCGATCGGCGAGTTTTTCGAAGTTCGGAACATTTTTTTCACCACAAGGAGGAAGAGAAATGAGAAAGTTGTTTGTTGTCGCAGTTGTTCTGGTGGCCCTGACGGGCATGGTCCAGGCAGCAGAAATCACCCTGAACCCCAACCCACCGACAATTCCCAGCGGCGAAAACACCCCCAATCGGGCGCCGAACATCACCCAGAGTGTTGATCCCAATACCGTTGCGACCGGTTCAATCGCCTGCACCGCGGGCGGCGTCGCTTCGGACAACGAATTTCTGCGTCGCTTCTTTCTCAATGCTGATCATGGGATCACGATCCAGTACACGGTGACCAGCGTTGACGCCGGCATCGAGAGCACCACAGATGTTGCTGGAAATGGCATTCCCGTCACGGTGACCACCTATTCGATCGCCAACGGAGCCGCCTTCACTTATGCCAATATGACGTCGATGGACGCGAACACCGTGACCTTGCCCGACGCCATCGACCTCCAGATCCTCAACTGGGTTGTCGGCGGCGTGATCTTGGATCCCTCAGCCGACGACCTTATCATTGGCTTGAGCTGGGCCGATGTCACCGACACGGGCGACTATGGGATCTGGCCCGGCAGCAACGCTGCAGGACAGACACAGCCCTCCTATTTGGCCTCTGTTGGTTGTGGCATCGCTGACCCGATGGACATCGCCGGCATCGGTTTCCCGGACATGCATCTCGTGTTCACCGTCAATGGTGACGAAGCTGCGCAGCCGACCGCCACGCCCGATCCGGGTGCCGGCGGAGCACCGATCCCGACGATGAATCGTTGGGGCATGCTCGCCATGATCGGCATGCTGCTCGGCATCGCCGTCCTGGTGATCATCCGCCGCAAGTAAGATACAACTCTCAACCAATAAAGACCGCGCCCTCGGGCGCGGTTTTCTTATGCCTGTCGTTGTTTCCGGAACCACAATGGGAAATCATCCACTCCGCCCTCAATGTCAGCGAGAGCAATATCCGCCCTTTCAAAACGTCGCTCGAAGCCGTGTTGAACATCATATGGGGTATACATATCATTGAGGTGCTACCACAAGAGTGGCCGCTCTCAGGAGGCCCGTACGGACCACGCTTCTGGACGATGCCCGAGGTCCTTTGCCCAGGCTGGCCGCTTTCGCGACCCCAACAGCTTCTCCGTGATCACACTTCGTGCGATGCGCGCCTCTTGCTTTGAAAACCGGTAAGTGGCGACACAATGGCAGAGGCCTCGACAAGATTCCCTGAATTGCAATACCGTTTAATTAACCGTGCAGCCGAGACGGCTACGTCCACAACGACACCTTGCCCATTAGGGTGCCAGGTGTCCCGCCTGCCTGAGTCGGCGTTCAATGAACAGCATCACCCTTAATCGACCAGACCGACCGCCTATGCTGGAGGGACTCGGCAAAAAAAAAGCGCCGCACAAATGTGCGGCGCTCGTATTGAAAAATAGAATCTAACGACGGCGGATGATCACCAGGACAGCGATGCCGAGCAGCAAAGCCACCATGGCGAAGATGCCGTAGGCATTCATCGTCGGGATCGGCTCACCACCGCCTCCACCGGGGGGAGGAGTGGGGGTGTCGCCTGGAGCAGCTTCCTCACCAAGGATCCGGAAACTGTAGTCCGGTTCTGCGTATCCAGCGACGGAACGGGGGGTCCAGGTGGTGTTGCCGCTGCCAAATCCATCGCCGGGGTTGCGCCAAACGCCCTCGGCGCCGGTCTGAACAGCCTCGGTTCCCCAGCCGTACTGGCCGCCGGTCGCGTATTCCGTCCGACCCTGGACGTTGACCCAGTAGGTACCCATCGGCAGGTAGCAAGGGGTTGCAAAGGTCATTGTGAAGATACCGCCGCCATCATCGACGTAGGTGTTGTTCGGATAAGAACATACGACCGCACCGGGCTCGGTACCACCATCGGCATAAATGGTCACATGGACGCTTTCCGCAGGACCAGTACCAGCCCAGTAACCGGCGACAACAGCAACCTGCTCGACGTTCCAACCATCGGCCCAGGTGACCTCAAAATCGTCGGCGCCCTCGGCATCGTAGGCGTCAAAGGCGGGATCGACAAAGTCCTGAGTCGAAGAGAGGTTTCCACTCGGGTTGGCTGTCTGGTCATACAGGGTCGACTGGCGCGGTGCAGCCAAGTCACCAACATCAACCGTAGCTGTTTTGGTCATCTCCGCCGCAGCCGGCAGGGTCAGGGCGAGAATCGCCACCACACACAACATTCCGCGAACACTTGCCTTCATTATCTTTCCTCCTTGAAAAAAATATCGAAACTTCTCCGAAAGCCCATGAACTCATACACCGTGAGCAACCTTAAACGAACAAAAATACGATGTCAAATCAATAGATCAACTATCCTCGGAACGACTCACCTTCACAAGGGGACGCTTTTGGACAAAATCCAACACTCCCTCCTTGGTAATCTCCGTACCGTCGACGTCGATTGCCTCGAGGGCGGGTAATCCGTCCTCCAGAGCGGCAAGACCACGATCGGTGGCACTCGTACCCGCCAAGCCCAGGACCTGCAGATGTTCAAGCCCGACCAGAAGACGGAGGCCATCGTCGGTGATTCCCGTTCCGTCTAGCTCCAGGCGCCGGAGGCTTTCCAGCCGGCCGATCTTTCCCAGACCCTGGTCTGTGGTTCCGGTATTGCCGAGATCAAGAGTTTCCAGCACAATCATCATCTCGACGCTCGTCATGGCGCCATCAGTGATCCTGGTCCCTCTGAAATCCAATGCTGTCATTTCGTGCAAATTCGCGAGGTGAGCCACTCCCTCATCCCCAATCTCAGTCCGAGCCAGCATTAAAACCTCGATACCAGCCGCACCGGCCAGGAAACGCAGACCATCATCCGTAACGGCAGTGTCCCGGAGGCCAAGGCTCTTGAGTGTTTCGATCTCGGCGAATTTCTTGAGATCCCCGTCCACGACGTTGGTCTGCCCCACGAGAAGCACCTCGAGGTGTTCGTAGGCACAGATATCGTCAATTTCTTCCGGGCTCAAAGTCTGGGCCAGCAGGTTGAGCTTGCGGACTGAGCCCTCGTCATCCCTGACGATGGCGAACGGCCGTTCCCACAAAAGGCGGTCTTCGAGACTCTCGAATGTCTCGGGCTTGGGCTGACCTATGATTCCGGCCTGGCGGCCGGTGGTCGGCGGCTCGGCGCCATCGGGACCATCACCACCCCGACTACATCCTGCCAGTACAGCACATGGAAAGAGGATCACAACTACGAAACACCTGATGTGGAAATCCACGATCAACCCTGGTCCTGCTGGGCCGACCACTGGAGAAATGCCTCAATGAAAGAGTCGATGTCGCCGTCGAGTACCCTGTCGGCATCACCGACTTCATGCTCGGTTCGCAGATCCTTGACCATGCGGTAGGGCTGCAGGACGTACGACCGAATCTGGTGGCCCCAGGCGATTTCGTTCTTGGGACCCTTGATCTTGTTCAGTTCTTCCTCACGCTTTTGCATCTCCAACTCATAGAGGCGCGCCTTGAGGACTTTCATCGCCGAGGCCAGATTCTTGATCTGCGACCTTTCGTTCTGGCAAGTGACGATGACGCCGGTCGGCTCGTGCACAACACGAACGGCGGAATAGGTGGTATTGACGCCCTGTCCACCGGGACCCGATGAGCAGTAACGATCAATCCTGAGATCCTTTTCCGGAATCTCCAGGTCTAACTCATCGTCGATCTCGGGGTAGACGTGGGCCGAGGCAAACGAGGTATGACGCCGTGCCTGGGAGTCAAACGGGGAAATCCGAACCAGACGATGCACGCCGTTTTCCGACCTCAGATGGCCGTAGGCATAGGCGCCCTTGACCAAAAGGGTCACTGCCTTGATTCCCGCTTCGTCTCCCGGCTGTTCGTCGATCACCTCGACGTCAAAGCCCTTTCGCTCACACCATCTGAGGTAGAGGCGTTGCAGCATCTGGGCCCAGTCCTGGCTCTCGGTACCGCCGGCGCCCGGGTGAATCTCGATGAACGCATTGGATCGATCGTGTTCACCGCCCATCTTGGTGGTCAGCTCGATGCGATCCAGTGCCGGACCCAGTTTCGCCAGCACGCCGCGAAGCTCGTCGCCGGCGCCCTCCTCGCCTTCCCGGATCATTTCCAACAGGATTTCCAGCTCCTCGTCGGCCTGGCCCAAGGTCTCGACCGTCTGGACCGCCTGCTGCAGTTCCGAACGCCGCCGCATCACGTCACGGGCTTTTTCCTTGTTGGACCAGATTCCCGGGTCCTGGGCCTCCTGGTCGACCTCGGCCAGCTGAGCCCTCAGAACATCCTCGTCAAAGGTACCCCCGAAGCTGGTGAATTCGGGCAACCTGGGCCTCTGCGGTTTGAATCATTTCTTCGATCATTTCAGCCTCACTCACACCCCGTGGACACGGGTGGAGAGGCATGGTAACAGACCGCTCCGAACTCTGCACAGACACCTTGGTCTTACCTGACCTGAGCCTCTCTCATCGGGAATGTCATCTATGATGTCTTGAGATGAAAGTCCTTGAACACGTTCTCTCTTGGCCGAAGCTGATCCTGGCGTCAGACAACAATGCCGGCAGAAATTACGATCTATGGGGCCAAAATGGCCCGTTTCCAACCGACGGCGGCAATCCTGTCGTCAACATGGGTTACTGGAAGGAAATCAGCGTCGGGGAAGATCACGACCTCGAGCGTGCTTCCAACGCCTTGTTTGAACTCGTGGCACGGCATGCGGGTTTCACCGCAGCCGACCGCCTGGTACTCGACATCGGCTGCGGGTTCGGCACGATGGCCATCTTGTGCGCCGAACGCTTCGGGCTGGCCCGTGTTGTTGGCGTCAACGTCTCGGGGGTGCAGGTGGCAACCGGCCGCCACTTCATCGCCAAAGCAGAACTCGAGGACAGGGTCGAACTCCTCGAGGCCGGCGCAACTGAACTGCCGTTCGCCGATGCAAGCGTCGACAAGATTGTCTCCGTAGAGGCCGCTTTTCATTTTCCAACACGAGAACGGTTTTTTTCGGAGGCCGCGCGAGTTCTCAAGCCGGGCGGAATACTGTCCATGGTCGACCTTTGCGCCCCGCCTCCTGAAGGGCTGCTGCAGAGTCTCTCTCTGAAGATGTTGCGGCACGCACTCCAGATACCGGCGGACAATATCTACGCGGTGCCGGAATACCTCCGCCGAATGGAGGGCGCAGGACTCGAGTTGCTGGAGACCGAGAGTCTCTATCTCCTTACATTTCCACATTTTAGACGCTGGGTACTTCGAAACGTCCTGCGCATGCTGCCGCATACCAATGTATTCTTTGCCCTGGCCAGTGGCGGTTATTTCTTCTATCCCTGGGACTACGTGCGCATCAAAGCTCGCAAGCCGATCGCAATCCCTGACTGAGACCTCAAGGTAATTCCCGCCGAAGAAATATATCGCCAATAACCCCTTGACACAGCCCCCGGCAGCCTTCATGATTGAGTGGTCAGAAGTGGTCTAATATGGTCCAGCGTGGTTTTTCGGGCAGCACGAAGGGTCTCACGTGGACAGCCGAGGGGGTTATGGAACGATTCAGAGGGGGCTACCCCGCTACCGTCGATGCCAAGGGACGCGTCAAGCTCCCCGCGCGGTTGCGTGAGCAGATGGAATCGGGATATGGACGTGAAGTCTATGTCTGCTCCCTCTTCCCCAATGAACTGAGCATCTACCCCCTGGCCGTGTGGGAGGTCTTTGAAGAACGCCTTCTCTCCAAGAGCGCCTTCAAACCGGCGATCCGAAAACTGGTGGAACGGGTCAACTACGGCCAATTACTGGAATTGGACGACCACGGACGTATTGTCATCCCTGCCCTTCTCCGAACAATCGTCGACATGGAAGGCGAAGTGGTCGTTTCCGGACGGATCAACCATCTGGTGATCACACGCAGACATCGGGCTGCAGAAATTCTCAAGGATGATTCTCTGAGCAATGAAGAACTTGAAGAGCTGGCTCAACTGGAGTTGTGATGGAGGACTCCGGTGCCCGAGCTCCATCTACCGGTCCTCCTCGGGGAGGTTGTCTCAGGTCTCCAGCCTCCGGCCCCGGGTCTGCTCGTTGATGCCACAATCGGTCTTGGCGGCCACGCCCAGGCTCTGCTCAACACCTACCCGGATTGCTCCCTGCTCGGCCTTGATCGCGACCCTCAAGCCCTTGACCACACCCGCAAACGTCTCAAAGATTTTACCGACCGGACAAGACTGGTCTGTAGCCCGTTTGCCCGAATACCCGAGGTCCTGGCCGCAACCGACTCCCCCTCGCCGGTGGCGATCCTTGCGGACCTCGGGTGTTCCTCTTTGCAGTTGGATTCGCCCGACCGCGGATTCTCGTTTTCCACGGATGGGCCGTTGGACATGCGGATGGGGGCCGACGGTCCCTCAGCTGCCGATTTGGTCAACACGGCGGAACCGGAGGCGCTGATGCGAATTCTCTGGGATTACGGCGAGGAACGCAGGGCTCGCGCAATCGTACGCGCCCTGGTGCGGCAACGGGAAACCAAACCCATCGAGACGACAGGAGAACTCAGCCGTCTGGTCCAGGGCGTTCTCGGCCGCAGACCAGGATCAAAGATCCATCCGGCCACCCGAACATTTCAGGCCTTGCGAATCGCCGTCAATGACGAACTCGGCCAGTTGGAGGCCTTCCTCGAGCCGGCGGTCCGCGCACTGGCCCCGGCAGGCAAGATCGGCGTTATTTCTTTCCACTCGCTTGAGGACCGCATCGTCAAACACACACTGCGTCGCCTCGAAGGCAGAATACCGATGCCCCCGGGACCACCGTCCCCGGAACCCAATACGCCGGCGCTGGTCCGGGTTCTGACCCGGCGTCCCATACGGCCGTCGGACCAGGAAGTCAAAAGCAACCCACGATCTCGTTCCGCGCGGCTTCGAATCGCCAAACGTCTTGGAGATTCAGGGTGAACCATCGTCCGATTCCCCTTCCGACCAACCGCCACATCACGGCTCGCCGAGATCAAAAGTGGCCGCTGGCCTTTGCCCTCCTGGGCCTGTTTTCGCTGACCCTGGCCCTGACCCTGGCCCTGATCGGTTGGCCGCGCCTGCAAAGTGTTTCCCTTCACTATGACCTGATACGACTTCGAACCGACGTCGAGAAGCTCCAGCATCAGGCCCGAGATCTCGAAACCACCATGGAACGACTCCGAGCCCCCGCAGCTCTGGCTCTCGAAGCAGGCCGGCTGGGTTTGGCTCCACCCGGACCATCGGCAATCACCGCCGACAACGGGGGGCCACAGTGAATCGGGCTCGCCTCTTGATCGTAGTCCTCGTACTGGCTTCCGGAGCCGTCACAGTCCTCGGTCGTTCCGCTCAGGTTTCGGTCCTCGATCATCAGTATTGGACCTCCAAGGCTTTCGAACAGCAAGAGAAGATGATAAATATCCAGGGACCCCGCGGGCAAATCCTAAGCTCGGACGGTTACGTCTTGGCCACCTCCTCCCGCCGCTATGCCCTCCAGGTTGACCGACTCCATCTGAAATATCCGGAGTTGTTCGCCGCCGCAGCCGCCTCCCTGCTCGACGAAACGACCGAGAGCATCACGCTCAAATTGAAGACCGGACCCCGCTACCAATGGCTGGCCAAAGGCCTGGATGCCGACACCGCACGGACGATCCAGGCACTCGAACGCAACGCTATTGGGATCGTCCCCCATTGGGACCGGGTCTATCCCCTCGGCCCCACGGCGGCGCCTCTCATTGGGTTCGTCGGACGGGAGGAACTGCAACTGACGGGTCGATCGGGCCTCGAAAACTACTACGAGACGCTCCTTGTCGGAGAAGCCGATCGTTGTCTTTTCGTCAAAGATGCGCACGGTCAACAGCTCCAACTGGAAAGAGTCCGCAGGGGCCGTGCAGGATACGATTTAGAACTGACGCTCGATGCCAGGCTCCAACATGCTGCGGAGACCGAACTGCTTGCCATGATGGAATCAGCCGGCGCCCAGCGGGGCTCCGTCGTGGTCCTCGAAGCCCACACCGGGAACCTCCTGGCTCTTGCATCGGCGCCCTTCTCCGAAAGGCCCTCGACCGGCGTCGGCTACGACAGCGAATACTGGGCCCTCCGACCGGTCCAAACCGCCCTCGAGCCGGGTTCAACTATCAAACCTTTCATCGCTGCGGCAGGTCTGGCCGCCGGCGTCGTGCAACCGAACGAACTCTTTGACTGTAAAGCCCGGGGCATCAGGGTGGGTCACACCTGGATCCGAGACCACGCCAGCCCGGACATCTACACTCTGGACGAGGTCATCGTCCGTTCGTCAAATACCGGCATCATCCAGGTTGCCCAACGACTTGACGAAGAATATCTGTGGCAGATGTTCAATGCTCTGGGGTTCGGCCGTCGACCCGAATTGGGCTTCGCCTCTGAAGCCTCCGGCCTTCTGTGGCCGGTCGAACGGTGGTCGAGCATGAGCCGTTCCGGCCTGGCCCTGGGCCAGGAGTTGACCGCAAGTCCCCTTCAACTGGCGCTTGCCTACGCAGCGATAGCCAACGGAGGATGGTTACCCGAACCCCGACTGGTCGATCGCATGCGGGGACGCATCGACTCCGCCCGTGACCGGATTCAGCCCCGCGCCCACGTCATGGATCGGCAGTTGGCCGACCGCATCGCCGCAATGTTGGAACAGGTGGTCGTTGAAGGTACAGGCATCAAGGCGCAGGTCCCCGGATACCGCACCGCGGGAAAGACCGGAACCGCTCAGATGGCGGTCAACGGGGCCTTTGACGACGACCACCACGTCGCCTGGTTTGCCGGCTTCCTTCCCATGCCTGATCC
>JAOZPW010000059.1 GCA_029932545.1 Thermoanaerobaculales bacterium
ACTGTCGACGTTATCGTTGAGTCTGGTTTGGACGGCATCATCGCCACCAATACGACGATAGGCAGGATTGGTGTTGATGACCATCCAGTTGCGTCGGAGGATGGGGGCTTGAGCGGCGCCGCCCTGAGTGAACTCTCAACTGAGATTCTGGCGGCAATTGTTCAGCATCTCGGAGGGGCGCTGCCGGTGATTGGGGTTGGTGGAGTGATGGGATCCAAAGAGGCCCAGGAGAAACTGGATGCCGGCGCTGATTTGGTCCAGGTCTTTACGGGTTTGATCTATGCGGGACCGGGCATTGTCAAGGAAATATTGGGCGGTTTGCGCTCGAGGGGTGCCGCTCGCTGAAGGGCACGGTTCGCAAATTGCAAGAGGCCAATCAATTCTCCTGGCCCTGTCCTCTCTCCTTCCTGGTTTCTTGGATTCCTTATTTGATTCTCTTCGTCCGGTGCTGGTCCGAGCGCCCGGCGGGCCGGCCTGTCGCTTCTTGGTTCCGGCTCCGCCGGGTTAGAACTTGAGCGTGCCGAGGGTGGTGCCACTCTTCCAGCCCACATCCATGATGCCTGTCGGCCCCTTGTAGGCGTCCGGGACGGCATCCCAGCCTTTGTAAATATTGCCCTGGACGAAGATCCGTTGCTTCTCAATTGCAGCTTCCTCCGGGACTTCGCCGAATACGTCATACACCGTGCCGGGCGGCATTTCGCCCACGCGGTCCCCTAACGCAACCAACTCAACCAGACCGTCACCGTCGACATCCACTCTGATCCAACCCACCTGGAGAATCTCTGAGTAGGTGCCGTCGGCCATCATTTTCCGAATCTCCCGGTTGAACGAAGCGATGATGCCGTCGGCTCCGGAAATCTCTTTCCGGATGGCGAAGTGGAGCAAACGTCGAGCCAATGCCGTGGTTCCGAGTTCGAGTCTGTTGGCGGCTTCTTCGGGCTGGGAGGCCACGAGGTAGCGAACCACCAGTTCATCGACCAGCATGTACTCCACGTCACCGGCGAGCAACTTGTCAAGGTTGTCCTGGTCGGAACGCCCGTTGACGAAAAGTACACCATCGGCCTTATTGATTTCATCACCATAGGCGTAGTGCCCGACCGCCGCGACCCGCTTGCCGGCGAGATCCGAAATGTGCAAACCCTCCACAGGGCTACCCTTGCGACCGATGAGGATCAGCCTATTCTCGAGGTATGGCTCGGAGAACAGGAGCTGCCGTTCTCTTTGCTCATTCCGCCACATTGCAGCACTCCCGTCATACGTTGCTTTCCGGAGGCCCCTTTCGACATCTTTCCAGTCGACGACCGTTGTGGTGGCCTTGATTCCGCTGCGTTCGAGCGCAGTGTGAACGAGTTCGACTGCGACCCTTTGCCCCATTGGGTTGTCGGTGAACGGCGGCCAGGAATCGGACGCCAGGCGAAGCTCAGAGCCATCGGTTGCCATCGTTCCTGAGGCCCCCAGAACCATGAGCAGGCACAAACACCCTCGCTTCGCCATCTCTCGAGGCCTGAACATCTGTTTATCTTTGTCAACTGCTCTTGAGTGTATCCAGCGAATCATTCGTATCCTCCCGACGGCTTCGTATCATCCTAACTCGTTTACGCGCAGGCTGCCAAAGTCTGTACCTTGTTTCTGGCCGCTGTGCTTCCGTTGATCGCGGTCACCGGTTCGGCCGGTATGTGGGCCGACTGGGAATGGCTTAATCCTCGCCCACAGGGGCGTATGCTCTGCGGTCTCGCCTCGTCGGACTCCCTTGTCGTTGCCGTTGGGGATGGAGGGATCATTCTGGTATCGGCTAATGGTGTCAATTGGGAAATTGTTCACTCCCAGACCGGCGCATACCTGCTGGACGTCACGTGGACCGGGGACCAGTTCGTCGCGGTTGGAGGGCAATATTATTGGGGAAAGACCAGCCATCCACCGGCTCCTTCCTACGGGATCATCCTGACCAGCCCGGACGGCCGGGAATGGACCGTCTGTCATGAATCCGGTCTGAGATATTTCACCAAGGTCATTTACAACGTGGACCAAATCTTGGCCATCGGCGTCAAGGGCTTGACGGCGACCAGTCCGGACGGTCTCACCTGGTCCGAGCACGTCATTGAGGAGCCCACCGAAAGCGGGATGTTCGATGTCGCCTGGAACGGATCGGTGTATGCCGCCATTGGAGGCATCGATTTTGGCATGGAGAGCATGATAACGATTTATCACAGCGAGGACGGCGCCACCTGGACCGAAGCTCAGATTGACGACCCCCCGACATATCAGTTCGACAGCATCGTCTGGGACCATGGCCGTTTTCTGGCTTATGCCGGTTGGACAGCACTTTCCAGCCCAGACGGCGTGCTGTGGACGGAAGAGACCAGGAATCTCGGTGTTGGCATCGATGAAGTGATCGCTACGCCCGACGAATATCTGGCTGTCGGTGGAGGCCATTTTTTGAGGTCCTCGGATGGCCTGTCCTGGACCAGTGCTGATGTTTTCCCGCAGCCGAAGAGCCTTTATGACCTCGTCGTGTTTGAGGGGAAACTACTGATCGTCGGCCCGGACGGCGCCATCACGGTATCGACCGATGGCGGTCAACACTGGGACGCCGTGACCACTTGGGAGTTTGGCATCGATGGATCCGGAGACATTGACGATCTCTGCTGGGCCAATGGAATCATGATCGCCGTCTCCGATGGTGGGCGGATTTTTAGAAGCCTTGACGGTCTCGAATGGCAGCATGTCACGAGTTTTTACTATGGGGTTTCTTCAGTTCGGTGGATTGATAATGCCTTCTGGTTGGTTGGGCCGAACAAGCTCATTGCCGTCAGCAGCGATGGGATCACCTGGACTCTCCGGAGTTATGAGTCAGGGGCGACGTATGCGGATATAGCAGCCAATGGCGAGGTAATGGTTGTCGGTGGCCGAAGGACAGGCGGTTCCGCCGTCTTCGCCACGAGTTCCGACGGCTTCGCCTGGGACGAGACCGAGGTAGATGGTAACGACGGGTTGATCGTCCTGTCGGTCACATGGACCGGAACTCGTTTCGTCGGGATCAGCAGCAGCGATTTGGTTTTCACAAGTTTCGACGGACTTCAATGGGAGTCTGAATTTCTGGATGTGGATTGGCCACTGAATAGTGTGGCTTCCAATGGTTCGACACTCGTTGCGGTAGGCTCGAGGGATGTCATCGTATCGGATGATGACGGGCTGACGTGGCAGCCAAGCTCCAGCTTGGACTCTGCTTCCGATGTCATCTGGACCGGAGAGATGTTTCTTGCTGGGAGAGGTGGGATTCATTCAAGCCGAAACGGTCACGACTGGATCACCTCTCCGGTCGGCCTTGGCGGTGGTGCGACACACATTGCGAGTGAAGGGCGGGAGATCGTCTTTTCCGGGGCTGGGGAGAATCTCATGCGCTCAAGACTGATCAACTATCTGCCCCCCCGGGAGTTTGACCAGGAATTCGAGCTGGATTAGGTGCGATGCACGGATCCGGCGGAATCGCCCGGCATGAGTTAAACTCCCTCGCTGCGAGGTGATGATGCGTGTACTTTCGGGCGTTCAGCCTTCGGGCATTCTCCATATTGGCAACTACTTCGGTGCGATCCGGCAGTTTATCGAAATGCAGGAACAGCACGAGTGCTTCTATTTCCTGGCGGACTACCATGCCCTGACGACGGTTCAGGATCCCGGTCGCCTTCGAGGGCTTGTCGGTGATCTGGCTGCAGCATTTCTGGCATTTGGTCTGGACCCGAAACGAAGCGTTTTGTACCGGCAATCCGACATTCCGGAGATTACGGAACTGACCTGGTATCTCTCGACCGTCACCTCGATGGGGTTGCTCCAGCGCTGCCACTCCTTCAAGGACAAGGTCGGACAAGGCATGGTTCCGAATCATGGGCTTTTTGCCTATCCAGTGCTGATGGCTGCGGACATCTTGATCGTCAACTCGGACATGGTGCCGGTCGGCAAGGACCAGAAGCAGCATCTGGAAGTGACCCGGGACATCGCGGGCGCCTTTCATGCAACCTATCAGTGCGAAGTGTTCACGTTGCCCAAACCAATGATCCTCGACAAGGTGGCGGTAGTTCCGGGCGTTGACGGGCGGAAAATGTCCAAGTCCTACGGCAATACGATCGACATCTTCGGGCCGGAAAAGCCGATTCGCAAGGCGATCATGTCGATTACGACCGATTCGACGCCGGTTGAAGAGCCGAAACCGACCGAGGACAGCACGTTGTACCAACTGGCCAAGGTCTTCGCTCCCCAGGGTGAAGAGACATGGGTTGAGACGGCCTTCCGGGAGGGTGGCACGGGATACGGAACGATCAAAAAACAGGTGTTCGAGTGGTTTATCGAGACCTTCGGCCCCGCTCGGGAGCGCTTTGATCAACTAAAGTCTGATCCTGGCGCCGTTGAAGAGGTCTTGGTTGACGGTGCAGGTCGGACCCGAGAAACCATCGCCCCTCTGATGGACAACGTTCGCCGGGCCGTCGGAATTCGGTAGATTCTGACTGGTGATTGGGGCCAAACGAGGCGAAGATCCAGCACTTCGAATTTGGAGGCGGAGCGCGATATCAGGCGCCGTATTTCTACGTTGGGGAAGATCCGTTCGAGTGCATGGACAAGATCCGCAAAGCGGTCGGCCCTGATGCCGACCTCCAGATCCTGGCACGGTCGGTGTCAGGCGTCACACCGCCTACACAGAAACTCAAGGCCCTAACGTTGCCGGAGTGATCGGCTCCGCTGTCGCTGCCGGTGTCTTTCTTGCGCTGTTGAAGGGATAGCCGGCTAGCGCCCAATCGATCGAAGCATCTCATCCCGGGGTGGGGGTGTGGTAGTGAAGGCGGCAAAC
The DNA here is from genome assembly GCA_029932545.1 of Thermoanaerobaculales bacterium. Classification (GTDB taxonomy): domain Bacteria; phylum Acidobacteriota; class Thermoanaerobaculia; order Thermoanaerobaculales; family Sulfomarinibacteraceae; genus DAOWGJ01. The sequence goes on from JAOZPW010000059.1 coordinate 4,841, forward strand.
TGTGCCATACCTTGATAGGCCAACATCATCAATCCGTCGACGATAACGAGGCCGGCTTCTTCGGCCACTCTGACCAAGGCGGTCTTTCGGTCGCGGTAGACCATGTCAACAACCGCTCCGGCCATCTCGATCTCACTCTGATTGAAAGGAAGCGCATCATCGTCGTTTCGTCCAAGAGGTGTTGCGTTGACCAGGATCTCAGCACCTGCGCGGTCATCTGGATCACACCAGGCGAGACCAAGTGCCTCAGCAACTCTTTGGGTCTTGGCCGCGTCTCGACTCCGCAGGACGACGTCAGCACCAGCGAGGTGGAGGCCTACGGCTGCTCCACGGGCCGCTCCCCCAACACCCTCCACCAACGCGATCGTGCCGGCCGGGTTGACTCCAGCAGCCGTAAGGCTGCCGACAACGCCGTCCGCATCGGTATTTTCGGCGATGATCCTGTTGGGTTTAAGAAGGAGTGTATTGGCTGCACCCGCCCTCCGAACTCTGGGGGCCAGATCGGTCGATATCTCGGCGGCCGCAATTTTGTATGGGGTTGTTACTGCCCAGCCGTGGGCCGAGAGCCCTATACGATCGAACAGGGAATTCCCGAATGGCGTGAAGAGATTTGCGAGGTCTTCGGGGTCGGGGACCGAGATCGGCAGCATGACGTCGGGGAGACCCGATGCCGCGAAGGCTGCGCCGTGAAGTGTTGGACTCAAACTCTCGCTGACGTCGGCGCCGACGACTCCGAACACACGGCGAGGAGGCCCTTCGAGGTGGCCGACAGCTGCGATCATTCGCTGAGCAGTCTGTTGCCCTGGTGCGGCTGGAGTATCGGGCGACCAGGCGGCAAATCCGATTGGCGCACCCAGGAGAGGGGCCAAGTATCGGCTCGGGGCGCCGATCGATCCCATTGCAAATGCGATCAACCGGTATCGGTCACGTTTTTCAGGAGTCACCAAGGGGGTCGAAAGAGCCAGGATTTGCTCGAGGTCGGCGAGAGACTCGGCAGTTGGGACAATCTTCACGAGAGCAGCGGGTTCAGCAAGCATCGCGGAGGCAATGGCACATAGATTCTCAGGCGTTCCTTCGGTGTCATGCCAGGAAAGCACGAATCGCTCCGGGGGGAGGCCGAGTTCATGGATCAATTCCCGGTCTCTGGACCATTCGAGATCGACAAGGTGGGCCCCACCTTCGACCGCCGTTCGCAAAACGGCCTTTCGGTGTTCATGGTCATTAGAGCCTTGGCCCCCTTCTGCCTCGGAGCGAAAAGTTGCCAGTACTGGAAGGGGAGAAGCCGCAACCGCGGCGGCAACATCGGTACCGGGGAGGAGGTCCAGCCTGACTTCAACGACATCGGCGCCCTCAGGCGGAGTATTCAAGTCGTCTGGAGATATGATCGACGATCGCGAGGTCAAACTGGCAATCCACTGCATCGGAAGAGGGTAACACCGGGGAGATGTATTCGGGACGGAATGGCAAAAAGTGGTTACCGAGGCAGTTGCACAGAAAGAAGTCGCGCTCTCGACATAATCTCCGGGTCCGACAATGAGAGGGATCACATCCTTGTTGGACACATTTCTCGTATACTGGACGAATGACGGAGCAGATCTCGTCGATGGGTTCGGAGGAGCTTCTCAGCCTTTCCAGGAGTGATGAACTTGATGACGGCCAGGCGATTGAGATCCTCAGAAATCCCTACTGCTCTGCTGAAGTGGCCGAATGTGTTGCCAAGCATCGACGGCTGCTTGGATCTGAGAGGATCCGACGAATGGTATGTTCGGTCCGAGGCATGCCGACACCGAGGGTGGCGGATCTTGTGGCAACCCTTTCCTGGCTTGGTTTGTTGTGTCTGGCTCAGGATCCTAAAACACCCCCGATGGTTCGAAGAATGTCCGAACGGCGCCTTCTGCTGAAATTGCCGAAGCTGACCCTGGGCGAGCGAGTCGGACTCGCAAGGCGCACTCATCGGGCCTTGTACGGTCCCCTGTTTGCGAGTGCAGAAAGTCCGGTTATCGTCTCTCTCCTCGAAAATCCCAGATTGACGGAGAGCGATGTTGTTCAACTCTTGAATTCCAAAAACCCAAACCCTGTTGTCTTTTTCGCCGTGTTGCGAAGTCCTCGGTGGGCTCCCCGACGGGGCATTCGGATGGCGATGGCCAGAAACCCGTCAACTCCGCTGCCGGTTGCGCTGTCGGCGGTTGCGGAACTGGGTCCGGGCGAACTCAAGGGATTGGTCGAGGACCCCGGGTTGCCGGAAAACGTTCGAGTCGGTGTCCTAGGGCTTTTGAAAAAGAGGGGTAACATCTTGGAGAAAACGGTGTTATGATCAGACCGTATGGCTGTTTTCTCGCCGATGATGATGGAGTTCCTCCTATGGGATGTGCCCAGGCGATGACGAACATGCTCCAACCCTCCAGTCCCGAGAGTCTGGGCAAAGCACTCAGGGCTCTTCGTGAAGAGGCCGGACTGGATATTGAGATCCTCATTGAGGAGACCAAGGTATCGCGTCGGTTCTTCGAGTCCCTTGAGACTGGGCGGTATCATCTTTTGCCGGAAAAGGTTTTCTGTAGAAATTTCCTGCGGCAATACCTTCAAATGATCGGGAGCGATGATTCCAGTTGGCTCCAGGATTTCGACCAGGCGTGGGACCATTTTGAAATGTCGTCCGGCGCCTTCAATATCTTGGCGGTCGAGGAGTCGCCAAAGCGCGGATTTAACTGGCGACTGTGGATGCCGGTTATTACCGGGACAGTAGTCATTTTGGGGCTGTTAACGGTTGTGGTTCTCAGCTCCAGTTCTCGTGTGGATTTGCCACCGGATCCCAGGCGGTCGTCCGCACAGAGGCTGATACCAACTCGAACCATGTCGACACCGACGCCGTTTGCCATTCAGAGTTCATTTGAGCCGATCGAGGCGACCGAAACCGAGACGATGGTCAAAGCCATCATCAGGGTTGAGGAAAATGGTGAATGTTGGATTCACTACCGTGACCGCGAGGGCACGACAGGTCAAGAACTGCTCTTCGGGGGTACCAGTCGGGAGCTTGTGCTGGCTGGGCCGGCGCTTCTGACGCTGGGAAATGCCAAAGCCGCATCGATCATCGTTGGAGGTCGCGAGTATTCTGATTTCGGGCGGCCGGGGCAAGTGGCACACTTCCAAGTGGGCGCCTCGAGTCTGATTCTTCTCGAACGCGGATCCAATGGCAGCTGACAGCCCCATTAATTCGGCAGAAAAACTTATAGAGGGCATTCTTGCTGGACTGGTGCCGAGGCAGGTACGGTTGTTTGCGGCCCGGGGATTGCTGCCGGTCTCGAGAGAGGATCTCTTCAGACTCCAGTTGGTGCTGTCCGCCGACCCAGACCCGGAGTTGGCAGCGACTGCCGTGGAATCTTTGTCCGAGGTTTCGGCTCAAGTCTTGATTGAGTGGATTAGAAACCAGGTCATCGCACCACTCGAGCTTGACCTGCTGGCCAGGGTTCGTAGAGAACAAGTTGTCTGGATTGCGATAGCCCAACACCGGGGTTTGGGAGACGAAACGCTCCGAATGTTGGCATCGAACGGGGATGAAATGGTCCAGGACATCATCATCACAAACCAGACCCGGGTCCTGGATTGCCTCGAGGTTCTTGAGGATCTCAAGACCAATCCGCAGGTGTCGAAGGTTGTATTGCGAAGGGTTCGGGAGTTTGAGGAAGAGTTCATCGAAAAGGTTGCTGCGGACCTGGCTCAAGAATTCGAGGGCGACGGAAAAGAATCGCGGGTCAGCATTCAAGGAGCTCTCGATGCGTTGCGGGCGATCGGAGCCCATCTACCGAGAGAGGCTGAACTGCCGGTGCCTCAGGACCGGGATCATGGCATCGAAGACAAAGTATTGAAGGCGAACGAGAGTGCACTCGGCAGACTGCTGAACCTGTCGGTCAAGGAGAAGATTCTGGTAGCGATGAGAGGTTCACGAGAGGAACGATCGATCTTGATCAATTCACGTAATCGCCTTGTAATGCGGGCTGTCCTTGCGAGTCCCAAGGTGAATGATGGCGAGATAGAGCGGTTTGCCGGATCAAAGAGTGTATCGGAGGAGGTCGTTCGAGTCATCGCCGAAAATAACAGGTGGCTTCGTCATTATCCGGTCCTCTTGGCGGTCGTTCAAAACCCCAAGGCGCCGGTCCAGAAGGCCATCCGCCTGATGTCGAACTTGAGTTTCAGAGACCTCAACCGTCTTTCGATGGATAGAAACGTAAATCCGATCATCCGGAGGCAGGCGAAAACACGGATTGAAAAGATGCGTCGTTGAACGGAACGCAGGGCTGTGGTAAAAATAGCTTGATTATGAGTTCGTTCAGATTGAAGTGCATATGAAAGATTCCAGCTTTTACGAAACACTGGGAGTCGAACAAGGAGCGAGCGAAGGTGAGATTCGTTCGGCCTTTCGACGTCTTGCCAAACAGTCTCATCCTGATCGGCTCGAAGGTGAGGAACGGCAGCGCGCCGAGAAGGATTTCCAGGCGATTACCGAAGCGTTCAACGTTTTGACTCGTCCGGATCAGCGAGAGAAATACGACAAGGAAATTTCACAGGGTGTTTCATCAGTAGGAGGCATGGATCCTCAGGAGATTTCGAAGCGGCTGGCTGCAAAGGGTGCACAATCTTTCAAGGAAGGGCGTAACACCGAGGCAATCGACCTCCTCAGGCAATCCCTGGATCATGATGAAGGGCAAGCCCGAGCACACTATTTCCTCGGATTGGCCTTATCCAAGTTGGTGGGTAAGGGCCGGGATGGTCTCCGTCACCTTGAGCGTGCGACGCAACTTGAACCCGACAACAGCACCATGAAGGCTGAGACCGCCGCGGCTTTTCTCAATGCGGGCATGAAAAGTCGAGCCGAACGCTTGGCGTCCGAGGTGCTCGGCCTCGACCCGACAAACGCCAAGGCCACGTTGATTATCGAACAGATCCAGGCACCTGATCGCAGGGGCCGTCGTGGGTCGGCAAAAGGGTAGGTAATGGTGAACCAATACTCGACCGGCGGATTCAGTCTCCAGACCTGGGGCCTCACCGACGTTGGCATGAAGCGACGTTTGAACGAGGACGTCTTTCTCATCGATGCCGATGCGGGCGTCTTCATCGTGGCTGATGGGATGGGAGGACATGCAGCGGGCGAAATCGCCTCGAGATTGGCGGCCGATGAAATAGATCGAGTTGTCTCTTCCAGAATTCAAGAATCGGGCGAGACCTGGCCGGACCATTGGGATCCCAACCTGTCGATGTATGGGAACCTCCTTATTGAAGCGGTCCAGGCAGGCCATTTGCACGTTACGGAGGAAGTCGACAGGAATTCGGACCTCTCGGGACTGGGAACGACGGTCGTTGCGGCTGCGCATCAGCTCAATTCAGATCTCCTGGTTGTTTGTCACGTCGGGGACAGTCGAGCCTATCTGCTGAGGGGTGACCGGATGGAGATCTTGACCAACGACCACTCCTGGGTTCACGAACAGATCACAGCCGGCCTCCTGACCGAGGAAGGCGCGCGGTCCCATCCACTGAAGAATGTTGTCACCCAGGCGCTTGGCGGGAGTACTGAACCCAAGGCCGATATTGCCGAGATAGTCCTTCAGGAAGACGATCTGGTGCTCTTGTGTTCCGACGGCTTGAATTCGATGCTCCCGGATCTGGAGATTGAGGGCATTCTCCTCCGCGGTGGAACCCTGGAAGAAATGGCCCAGAATCTTGTTATCGCAGCAAACGAGCAGGGCGGGAATGACAATATTACCGTTGTCCTCTTGAAAGCGGAGCGGGTCCCGACTGACACCTGAGAGCTGAGCCCATACCGACGATTAAAAGGCAGAAGTTCGGATATCCTGTCGGAGGAGGTTCTGCTTCGGTATGCCTGTCAATCCCTGTTCCCTGAAACTTGTAGTAGAAGCATAAGCCGTGGCTCGGATTCTCAGGAGATCACGGCGGGAGAAGCTCATGGTCAATGATCTGAAATTAGAAGTCCTTCCTTCAGGCGAGTTCGCCGACCCGTTACTGTTCGTTATCATGGATGGTGTCGGCCTCTACCGTGGCCGAGCGGAAGGCTATGCCGGGAATGCATTTGAACAGGCCAGGACGCCCAATTTGGATCGATTGTTCAAGGAGGCCCCCGTCTTTCTCAAGCTGGCGGCTCACGGGCGAGCGGTGGGATTGCCGACAGATGGTGACATGGGCAATTCCGAGGTTGGCCACAATACCCTCGGAGCAGGAAGAGTATTTGAGCAGGGCGCCAAGCTTGTCAACGGGGCCATTAAAACAGGTACGCTGTTCAATTCTCGGGTATGGAAGGATCTGGTCGATCAGGTACAGAGCGGGAATGGAGTCTTCCATCTTCTGGGCCTTGTCTCGGACGGCAATGTTCACAGCCATATCAATCACCTCTTTGCATTGATTGAGCGTCTGAAGGACGAGGGCGTGAAACGGGTGAGGGTTCACGTGCTGGCAGATGGTCGAGATGTCGAACCGGTAAGCTTTCACCGATACATCGCTCAACTGGAAGATGTGCTGCGCCAGGTCAATCAGAATCCTGCGATGGACTATTCGGTGGCCTCCGGAGGCGGTCGTATGGAGATCACCATGGACCGCTACAACGCCGATTGGTCGATGGTCCAAAGGGGGTGGGAGACCCACGTACTCGGGAGAGGCCGCAGTTTTCGTTCCTGCTCCGAGGCAATCGAGACACTGCGGGCGGAGCACCCAGAGATTATCGACCAGGACATCCCTCCTTTCGTCATTGTTGATTCGGAGGGTAACCCCCTCGGTCCTATCAACGATCGTGATTCGGTAGTCCTTTTCAATTTTCGTGGAGATCGGGCCATCGAGATTTCACGAGCACTCACCGAGGTGCAGTTCACGGAATTTGACCGAGGGCGACTTCCGGAGATTATCTTTGCGGGACTGATGGAATATGATGGAGACCTCCATATTCCTCCGCGGTTCCTTGTCGAACCGCCGGCTATAGACAGGACACTCTCCGAGTATCTCGTGAATAATGGCGTATCTCAGTTGGCCGTGGCGGAAACTCAGAAATTCGGGCATGTGACCTACTTTTGGAACGGCAACAATTCGAAGCAGTTCGATCCGGCAATGGAAGACTGGGTGGAGATTCCCTCGGACAATGTCCCTTTCGACCAACGGCCGGAGATGAAGGCCCGGGAAGTCTGCGAGGTCATTGAAGATGCGCTGGAAGAGGGAAGTTATCGGTTCATTCGGGTAAATTTCGCCAACGGCGATATGGTTGGACATACGGGATCTCTTGATGCGTCAATCGCAGCTATGGAAGTCGTCGATGACTGTATCGGTCGTTTGGAAAGGGCTGTCGATCGCGCCGGAGGCATGATGGTGGTCACTGCTGATCACGGCAATCTCGACATGATGTTGGAAGTTGAAAAGGAAACCTTGACTGTCAAGATTGACTCCAGCGGCAGACCGGTCAAGAAAACATCCCACACACTCTCTCCCGTTCCTTGGATCCTGGTAGGCCGTGGGGCAGAAAATTTCCACAAGAATGAGCAGGTGAGCCGGCCGGGGTTGGGCAATGTTGCTGCCACCTTGATGCTCCTCCTGGGTTTCGAAGCCCCGGATGACTACCTGCCGCCATTAATCACTTACCCTTGATTTGCTCCGAAAAGCGAAGCAGAACCAAAGGGTAAGTGGCTGTCAGCCGGCAGCTGTCAGCTATCAGTCCACGCCGCCCGCTTCGGGGGCCGAGCGTGTCAGCGTGGCCGGCATTCGGTCTGGTACCGGTTGACCATTGCCCAGACAGGACTTTTGCAGAGAACAACCGGCGGTGCTGTTGCCAGCTGAGAGCCGAAAGCTGACAGCTGACAGCTCCTTCCCATTGACGCTCTTTAAAGCCCTCTGGTACTCTCAGGGATATGGCGATCACGACTTCTCCGTTCCTTGAACCGATTGAAAAGCTCCGTAGCGCGGTCAGTGAATTGGAGGCGTTCCATGTTGGGAGTTCGGAAGCCTCCCCTGAATTGATTGAGGCTCGTGACCAATTGGATGCCGAAATCACTAAAGTCTTCTCCAAGCTGTCTCGGTGGCAGACGTGCCTTTTGGCTCGGCATCCGGACCGGCCCTATACGCTGGCATACATCCATGACATTTTTTCGAATTTCACCGAATTGCACGGCGACCGGCGGTTCGGTGACGACCCGGCGCTGGTGGCCGGCTTCGCTCATTTTGACGGGGAACCGGTTGCTATCATTGGTCACCAAAAGGGTAGAGATACTGCGGAAAAGGTCCGAAGGAACTTTGGTATGCCCCGCCCCGAGGGTTACCGCAAGGCACTGCGGATCATGAAGCTGGCAGCTCGATTCAAACGCCCAATCATCACCTTCATCGATACACCTGGCGCCTATCCCGGCATCGATGCCGAAGAACGCGGTCAGGCCGAGGCGATTGCCGACAATCTGGTCGAAATGGCTCGGTTGCCGGTGCCGATCATTGTGGTGATCACCGGGGAGGGTGGCTCCGGGGGGGCATTGGCGTTGGGGGTCGGAGACCGGGTGTTGATGTTGGAATACGCCATCTATTCCGTGATTTCTCCCGAGGGGTGCGCCGCCATTCTTTGGAAGGACCAGGCCAAGGCCGAAGACGCGGCACAGGCTCTGAGATTGACCTCTGGAGATTTGGTGGAACTGGGTGTGATTGATCAGGTCTTGACCGAACCACACGGAGGCGCCCAGATGGATCCGGGGGCGATGGCCTCGACGATTGAGGACGCGATTCGACGCCAGCTCAAGCAACTCAAGAAATTGCGTCCGGAAGCACTGATTGGCCGACGGTACAAGAAATTCAGATCAATGGGTGTGACCACCGACCGGTGAGTCTACTCTGTAATATTGCTGCCCGTACCGAGATCACATGAGTTCGCGAAAGATTATTCGGTGGTTGACCGCAGGCCTGTTATTGGCATTGGTTGCGGGATTGGCGGTTTTGGCCGGCTTCCGGGCACGGCAGATACGACCAAACAACATTGAGGCGGCCGCGGAGCAAATTCTGGGCAAGGATGGCGATGCGGCGCTGGGAATTTATAACGATTTCAAGGTTTTGGAACGCGTTCAGGGTAAGCTGATCTTTGCTCTCGAAGCGTTGCGGACGCTGGGAAAATCATCTGGTTGGCATGACATTGAGTCGGTATCGGTACAACTATACAATGAAGACGAGAGCAAAGGTCCTCATCTCACCAGTCAGCGGGCCCGTTTTAATGTAGATACGAAAGATGCGAGTCTCTCAGGAAGCGTCCAGGTCGAGTTCCCGGACGGGACCTTCCTGAGTACTGAAGTTGGAACTCTCCTGGATGGTGGTCGACAGTTCGAAACAACGACTAATGTCGTATTTGTGGGTGATGGGCTTCTGGGATCTGCCGGTGCTGCAACCTACGACCTAAAAAGGGCCCACCTGGTCTTGAGTAAGGGGGTTGTCGTTCGGACGGATGATGGCAATGCTCTCGTTGCCCCCGAACTGGTATACCGGAGAAACTCCCAGCGGCTCAAATTGCCACAGGGCGGTCAGATCTCATTTGGGGGGTTCACGGTGGAGTCCTCTGAAATTGAGGTTGTACTGGAGGAGGGGGAGCATTTACCCTCCAAGATGTCATTTACGGGTGGGGTCAAGATCACCGGTTATCAGCCTGAAAGTGGGCAGAAACTTCAGGCACAGTGCCAAAGTCTGGATGCACGCAGAGATTCGGCAGGAAGGTGGCAGATTACCGCACGGTCCAACGGGCCATGGGTCCGCTTTATGACGGTTGGTGGGCAAGATGTTGTATTTCAGGAACTCCTGGCCTGGGAAGTCCGAGCCGTTGCAAGTGGGAGTGGTTTGCTAAGTGTCAAGGCAGGCGGGCGGACGTGTCTTCACACCGTTCCTCTGGTGGGCCCCCCTCGAACTGCTGAAAGCGACTCTGTCAGGGTATGGTTTGAGCAGGGGGCGGCAACCGATCTCGAATTGCTTGATGAGGTCGTATTGGAAGGGGACGGAATAGTGGCGACGGCGCATCGGGTCAGGCTCGACGCGGACAGCGGAAAGGTGATGCTGCACGGAAATCCTACCGGGGCAAAGAGGGTGGTTGTTTCGTCGGATCGAGGTCGAATGACCGCGGATCAGGCGGTTCTTTTTCAGGAATCGGGCAGTGTTGAAGTACGGGGGAGGGTCCAGGGAGAAATGTTGGATGTGCAACTGGTCGGTAGTTCCACTTCCGATGCCAAACCCTCTGAGCAACCGGTTCACATCGCTTCGGACGTTCTGACGGTGACTGAAAAGGCGACCGTGTTCGACCTTCGAGACAGTGCCCGCATGTGGCAAGGGCAGCAACTTCTGACCGCGGATAGAATCCGCTATTGGTCATCGACGAACAAAATGGTGGCAGAGGGGCATGTCAAGACGACTTTGCCGGCTCGTGCTGTTGACCCGAAGGCCGCCCCAGATCGCGATATTGTCTTGTCGTCGCGATCAATGCTGTTCGAGGACGCCAAGCAACAGGCGATTTACATCGGAGACGTTGTGTATACAGATCCGGAGCACCGGCTTCAGGCCGGGAGGCTGGAGATTATTTTAGGGCAGGAACGCAAGGTCGAAAAGGTTATAGCTATCGGCGCAGTCAGTATTCAGGAGTTGGCGACCGGCCGGATACTTACCGGAAATCATGCTATTCGAGATATCGCCTCGGGAACCGTGGTGCTGACCGGGGAGCCGGCAAAAGTTGTTGATACTGGGGGGAATATGC
>JAOZPW010000060.1:0-11970 GCA_029932545.1 Thermoanaerobaculales bacterium
ACGGAGCGCAGCGCCGGCTCGACCCGGAGTTGGAACCCTTGATCGCCCATGTGCGAAAAGTATCAAAACTCCCCGTCGCCGTGGGCTTCGGCATCAGTGATTCCGAACAGGTCCGGCAGGTGGCCCGCTGGGCCGACGGGGTCGTTGTCGGTTCGGCAATCGTCAACCAGGTGGCCTCGCTCGGTGACAGTGACAAACTGGCTCCGGCAATCGAAGACTTTGTCCGGCCGATGGTCGAAGCCTGCAATACTCAAGGCTCCTGACGTGGGACGTCCGAAAAGACGGCAACTGGGGCAGAACTTCCTGATTGACCCGCAGGTCATCCAGCGGATTGCCACCCTGACAAAACCGAACCCGCCAAGGGTCCTGGAGATCGGACCGGGGCGGGGGGCGTTGACCGGGGTCCTGCTCGAACGATTCGACCGTGTCCTGGCCCTGGAAGTCGATGCCGGTCTGATCCCATCCCTGGAGACGAATTTCGCAGGTACGGCGCTTGAGGTCAGGTCGAGCGATGCCCTCAAAGAACCTCTGGACCCTCTCCTTGAAGCCGAGAAACCCTGGCAGGTCGCCGCCAACCTCCCCTACTCTGTGGGAACCGCCATCCTCAGGCGACTCTTGCCACGCCACGACCTCATAACCCGCATCGTCGTCATGCTCCAGGCCGAGGTCGTCGATCGACTGGTGGCCGAACCTTCAGGCTCCGGCCACGGTCTGCTGGCCCTCGAACGGGCGGCGTATGCCGAGGCTTCAGTGGCCTTCGACGTTCCACCCGCCGCCTTCCGGCCACAGCCGAAGGTCCACTCAACCGTCACGGTCATCGACCTCAAACCACCGGAGTTTTCCGAAGAGGAACTCAAATCCGCCTTCCACTTGGCCTCTCACGGCTTGAACCGGGCACGAAAGACCCTGCCCAACGCCCTAAAACCCCTTATGGACCTCGACCAGATCGAGCGCAGCGGCCTCGACCCCGGCGACCGTCCCGGAACCCTCGATCTCGCCGACTGGGTCCGTCTGGCTCAGGTTGTCAAAATCCGTGAACCACAGTAAGTCGGGCGTAGCTGATCTATTCTTTTCGAAATCTCGGCTGACGAAAGGCACCAATGATGCCACCTCGAGTCAAGAATGTTTTCCCCAACGCTGTTAGGGATTTCCTCAGGGCGTGGCCACGACTATTGGCCACCGACGTGGTCTACAAGATCATCGCCTTGGTCGTACTCACGCCTGTGGTGGGCCTCGCCCTCAAGTTTTTCATAGCGACCGGAGGGAACACGGTCCTTGCGGATCAGGACATTCTGTACTTCGTTCTGAGCCCAGTGGGCCTGGCGGCTCTGGTCGTGGTGGGTGCGGTCAGCCTGGCGATTCTCACACTGGAACAGGCCTGCCTGATGGCGATCGGTTTCGGGGAGACCCGAGATCTTCACGTCCGTACCACTGACGCCCTCTGGTACGGCGCACGGCAGGTGGGGTCAGTGGTCAGGCTGGCGCTCCGTATCATCGTGCACGTGTTACTGATTGCGGCGCCCTTCCTCACCGCAGGCGGTCTCGTCTACTTGTGGCTGCTCTCCGAGCACGACATCAATTTTTACCTCGCCGAGTGGCCGCCGATCTTCGTCTTCGGAGCCGGCGTTGTCGTTGTCCTGGTAGCCGTGATGGCGGTGCTGATCATTCGCCGTCTGTTGAGCTGGGCTTTCGCCCTGCCGCTGCTGCTCTTCGAGAACCTCAGCCCGTCAGAGGCGCTGACGACGAGTGCAAAGCGGACTGCAGACCACACGCTGATCGTCGGATTCACGCTTGTAGTCTGGGGCGCGGCGGCAGCATTGCTGTCAGCGGCGCCGCTGGCGATTGTCGGCATCCTTGGCCGCTGGACAGCACCGAAATTCGCCGGCTCTATGACCCTCCTGGTGATCGTCATGGGCTTTTTCCTCCTATTGTGGGGACTGCTTAGTCTGGTGGTGACGCTGATCAACCAATCGATGTTCGCCTTGCTGATCGTCCGACTGTACATCGCTCTCGGCAGTCCTGCCGACGCGCGGCTTTCGGGCAAGGCAGCCACAGAGAAATTGGCCACGAACCGACGACGGAGGATCTCAATCAAGTGGGCATTTGCCGGTCTCGTCCTGATCGGTGTTCTTGCGGCCGTCGCAGGCGCTGTCTTCTTGGACACCGTGCGGTTCGAAGACGATGTTGTGGTCATCGCCCACCGCGGGGCCGCCGGGAGCGCGCCGGAGAACACCCTCGCTTCGATCGAGTTGGCGGTCGAACAGGGTGCGGACATCATCGAGATCGACGTCCAGGAGAGCGCGGACGGCGAGATCGTTGTCATCCACGACAGCGACCTCATGAGGGTCGGTCGCCGCCCCCTCAGGATCTGGGAGGCCACCTACGAGGAAATCCTCGAAGTCGATGTCGGCAGTTGGTATGGGACCGAATTCAGCGACCAGCGGGTCCCCACTCTCGCGCAGGTACTCGAACTGTGCAAGGGGCGGGCGATGGTCGACATCGAGCTCAAGGACTACGGCCACAACGAGCGCCTCGAGGAGAGGGTCGCCGAAATCGTCGAGAGAGTAGGCATGGAGGACGACATCGTGTTGATGTCCCTCGTCTCGAACATTGTTTCAACAATGAAAAATCTGCGGCCCGACTGGACGGTGGGGCTCTTGACCGCCAAAGCCGTCGGCAATTTGACCACTTCAGACGCCGATTTCCTCGCCGTTCACGTCGGCATGGCGACCCCTGGCTTCGTACGCCGCGCCCATGCCGCCGGCAAGGAGGTCTTTGTGTGGACCGTCAACGACAAGCTCAACATGCACCGGATGATGAGCTGGGGCGTCGACGGCATCATCACTGACTATCCGGCGTTGGCAAGAACCGTCATCGAGGAGCGCACCGAATTGTCCTCAGCCGAACGCCTGATGCTCACGGCAGCATTCTGGATAGGGCTCGAACCGAAAGAACCACCGGCGAAAAGGGATCTTTAGCAACTTATCCACGAATTGCTTCGAAGGGCGAAGCAAAAGGAGGATACGTCGCGCTGTCAGCTGTCAGCTGGCACTTGCCATGCCATGCCATCGGTACCGATCGCTTCGCGAGGAACTGAACCTTTGGATCCGATCAGAACTGATCGAATGTACTGTCGGACTGACAGCTGAGAGCTGCCCGGCGGGCCGGTCAGTCGCTTCTTGGTTCCGGCTCCACCGGATTAACCCCCAAACAGCTTCGGCATCGCAGGCATGTCCATTGGTTCTCCGGTGATCTTGCTGGTGGCGCCTGAGAGGCCAAAGCCGATCAGCACGGTCTCCGAGTGCTGCGGGTCGCCGTTAACCATATCGTCGGACACAATCTTGACAATACCGAAGGGAACCTCACTCGAAATCCATTGGCTTGACGTGCTCTCCACTTTAATCTTCTTGAAAACAACCTTGGCACTGGAACTGCCTTGACCTCGGTATCGATCACACTCAAAGGTCCCCGCCGGAACGGTCATCGACTCGGCGCCGTCTTTGGTTAATGTGTAGCTGACCTTGAGGCCGATCGCCTTCGTCATGCCCCCCATCATCGATCCGGCACCCTTGATGCGCATCGGTTGGCTGTCACCGGCCTGCATGATGACCTCGGTCGCCATGTCGTTGAAGTTTCCGAGGGCGTTGGCGATGTCACCCTCGAGTACCGACTTCTTCATCAGAATCTTGATGTAGACCGGGTCTCCCTGAGGCTTGCGGCCCTTCTTCTTGACCTTGAAGCTGTTCATCTCCATTTCGGTCCACACGTATGGCTCACCTTCACGCTCTTCCTCACCGAGATAGGAAATCCGCATCACCGTCACAATCTGTTTGCCGTCCTCATCGGTCATCGTCTGTTCGCGCTCCTGCCACGAACCGACCGGCGTCGACTCTTCAAAGTTGAAATCAATGGTGCCTGCAGCGGCCGTGCCGCCAAGGCTGATGACGGCACATAGGCCGAGTACGATAAGAAATGTTTTGCGCATAGGTCCTCCGGTTCGAGTCTTTCATCCAATAACCGGGAGCCCTCTCAGAATATTCCGCCCCCGGCCCTGAATAGATCCACAGCGTCCGGTTGCGTCCCTTCGCCGCGCTAGGAGGGTGTAGGGCATTGAACACCTAAGCTGAGGGATTCTCGGCTTCAGCACACCTGCAGTGCTACCATTTGAGGCAATGCAACGGCATCCGGCATTTCCACGCCGCTTGAGGGCACCCTGGTGAGCTGGTGGCAGGCTCTCTTTCTCGGCATCCTTCAGGGGCTGACCGAATTCCTTCCGGTTTCCTCCTCGGGTCATTTGGCACTGGCCCAGATGTTATTCGGACGGTTGGGATTGGCATTTCACCAGCCCGGAGTTGTATTTGACGCCATGCTGCACGTCGGCACGGCGACCGCGGTGGTGTGGTCCGAGCGACGCCAACTCGGCCGTTGGCTGACGACGGTGGACGGCCGCCGTTTGCTGGGCCTGCTGGTGCTGGGAACCCTGGCAACCGCGGTTGTGGCCTTCCCCTTGAGAGATTTGGCGACGGCGGCATTTGAGCAACCGATGGTCATCGGCGTGTGCCTCATAATCACCGGTCTCCTGGTGTTTTCAACTCGCATCTTCAAGCGCGGACATCACACCGAGGCAACGACACATTGGAAACACGCGGCCCTGATCGGACTGATCCAGGGGTTGGCGGTCTTCCCGGGAATCTCCCGGTCCGGCGCGACGATCACCGCAGGTCTCGGCACAGGCCTCGACCGGGCATGGGCCGCCAGGTTCTCCTTTTTGATGAGTGTTCCGGCAATCGCCGGGGCAACCCTGGTCGAGTTGGTGTCCCAGCGTGAAGCACTGGCGGTTGCCGGCGTCAATTTCTGGGGACCAACGATCATCGGGGGTATCGCCGCGGCGGTCGTCGGCCTTGTCGCACTCCAGTTGGTCATCCGCATGGTCAGTTCCCGCGTTTTCGATCGTTTCGCCTGGTATTGTTTCCCCCTTGGGGCATTGGTGATCGTACTCGCCATGGCGGGGATCCTGTGAACGAGCGCACCCTTCGGGAGATTGCAGCGGTAGCCTTGATTCTCGGCGCCATTTTGATGGCGGTGGCCCTGATCAGCCACCATCCAATGGATCCCAGCCCCTTCCGGACTCAAACCGCTCACGATACACCCCTGAACCTTGTCGGGTGGCTTGGGGCCAGCGTGTCGGCATTTCTGCTTGGCGTGTTCGGCGTATCTGCAGTCCTCCTGCCGATCCTGGCAGCAGTTCTGGGGTGGTTCCTCCTCCGACAACATGTTCCGGACGGACTCAAATGGGTCGGCATCGGCTGGTTGCTGGTCCTGATGTCCATTCCCGGGCTGGTAGGTCTCTTGTGTTCCGAGGTGTCTTTTAAGGGCGGCGCCTTGTCGTGCGGGGGCCTGATCGGGCATGCGACCGGCGACCTACTGGGTGGTCTGGCCGGACCGGTCGGGCGCGTGATTATCCTGATCTTTTTCATCATTGCCGGGCTCTTGTTAGTTTCTGGACTCTCGGTGGAACGGGGCGCCGACGGCATACTCCGCCAATTGGCCGACCGGATACGACGACGCCGGGGAATCAAAGAGGATCGACAGCGTCAACAACAAAAAGAGGATGACCGCCGAGCCGTCCTCAGCCGCCAGCACGACCGCCTGACCGAGAATTACCCGGGGCCAGGATCGATTACGGTCAAGGAGCTCAAGGGCAAGGGGAGTATCCGAATCAACCGCCGCAAGGGAGGTACCGGCTCCGAGGATTGCGCCGGGGATCAACCGCATCTGGACCTCCAGATCAATCGACCGGAGACCTCCAGCGCAAAACGGTCGAAGACACCGAAAAAACCCCGGACCAAGTCCTCTGCACCAAAACAGAATAGCCAAATCCAGGAGGAGTTCGACTTCGTCGAAGACCTGGACACCTACGATCTGCCACGACTGTCCTTCCTTGATACCCAGGACGATGAGGTTGAGCGGGACTCGTCGGCACTGATGGAAATCGGCCGAATGTTGACCGACAAATGTCAGGAATTCAAGGTCCGGGGCGAGGTTGTCAACATTCGAACCGGACCGGTAGTGACCACCTACGAATTCCGGCTGGCGTCGGGCGTCAAGATCGCCGCAGTCCAGAATCTCTCCGAGGACCTCGCACTGGCCCTACGCACCTCGTCAGTCCGAATCGACCGCATCCCCGGCCGCGCGACCGTCGGCATCGAGGTTCCCAACCCCGAGCCCGAGGTCATCAAGCTTTCCAAGATCATCGACGCTCCGGAGTTCCAGCGAGCCCGATCGTTCTTGACGTTGTGCATGGGCGTTGACATCCGCGGCAATCCCTTCGTCACTGATTTACAGAGGGCGCCTCACCTCCTGATCGGCGGCTTCACCGGTTCGGGAAAATCGGTCGGTATCAACGCGATGATTCTGTCGATCCTTTTCAAGGCCCGACCCGATGAGGTCAAGTTCATCATGGTCGACCCGAAGATGGTCGAGTTGGGTGTCTACAAGGATATCCCCCACCTCCTGACACCGATCATCACCGAACCCAAAAAAGCGGCCAACGCCCTGGGATGGGCGGTCGACGAGATGGACCAACGGTACCGGAAACTCGCAACCCTCGGGGTTCGAAACCTCGAGCAGTACAACCAGCTGGTCGGCGACCCCAAACAGCTGAAATTGACCCGGGAACGACTGCTCGGCGAGGGGGATGAGGATCAGAATTTCGAACCCATGCCCTTCATCGTCATCATCATTGACGAGTTGGCCGATCTGATGATGACGGCGGGACGGGCGGTTGAGGAGGCGATCACGCGCATCGCTCAGAAGGCTCGGGCGGTGGGCCTGCACCTGATCTGCGCGACGCAGCGGCCCTCCGTCGATGTCCTGACCGGCATCATCAAGGCCAATTTCCCGGTCCGGGTCGCCTACAAGGTTCGATCTCGGCATGACTCACGGACCATCCTGGACGCCATCGGCGCGGAGCACCTGATCGGACGGGGCGACATGCTCTATCTGCCTCCCGGCACCTCGAACATCATGCGCATCCACGGCCCCCTTGTGACCGAGAAGGAAATCGCACACGTGGTTCGCTACATCAAGCGTTTTGGAAAACCAGAATACGAAAAGGGCATTCTGAGCCACCAGCCCCTCGGAGGCAACGACCGGGGATCTGGGGGCGGGAGCGGATCCACTGATGGTTCAGAGCCCTTCGAAGATCCGATGTACGAAAAGGCTGTGCGTTTGGTCGTTACCGAGCACAAGGCATCAGCATCGCATATTCAAAGGCGATTGCGCCTGGGTTACACCCGATCAGCCCGATTGATCGATATGATGGAAAGCGAAGGCATCGTCGGTCCGGCCGCCGGGTCGAAGGGCAGGGAGATCCTGGTGCCCGAAAACTATTTCGCCGAGGTTGACGAGACCCACGCCCTCAACGGCGACGACGACTCTGGGGAGGCTTGAGATGGAATCTTTCGAATTTGCAGGACTGGACATACTGACGCTCGGCGCCCTGGGCACGGCATCCGCGCTCCTCGTAGTCTTGATCATCAGTTTCCGCTCCCGCGGACGAGTCTTTTGTCAGTACCTCAAACACATGAGCGGCATCGAACTCAATCCGAAGATGGTCAACCGAGTCTTCAAACACAACGGGTGTGCGGGCGTTCGAGACCTCCTGATCGATCTGATCATCCAGGAGGATCTGTCCGACCCCTCTCGAGTCGTGACCCCGGGCAGCAAGCCGGACCGCTCGATCTATGACTCCGGCGTCTTCGACCGCTAACTCGATCTCATGCCACCAACGGCCGTACTGTGCTACTTGGCGGCGAATCTCGTCGGGGTCTGTGATGCGTGTCTTCCCGGGTAACGCTCGGCGAGTGCGTCTGCGATCGAGTGTTGGCCGAGGGCAGTAGGCCGTCGAGGTCATTTTCCGGAGGGGCGATTTCCTCCCGATTTCTGTGACCAAGCCCCTCCGGGAAATGCGCCGAGCGGGGATCGTCGATAATCCTTCGACGGGCAGTGGTCTCTAGCCCACGCTACCCGCTTCGCGGGCCCGAGCCTGTCGGCTCGGCAGGCCTTCGGCCTGGCGTCGGTTCCTGCCCACGAAGGCCGGGGATGGAAATCAGTGGTGACGACAAATGGGTGCTGTCATCTGAACCCGACGTTGCCTATTGTCTGTGTCCCTGCATCTGAATTCTGCCTTCCCCTTGACACCGGTCGGCAACCGAGAATAATCAACCCCCGAAGGGGAGTGGATTATGGCGATTGTACTGACCGGAAATGATCTGACGATTGAAAATATCGAGGCCGTTGCGCGTCGGGGCGAGAAGGTGGAATTGGATGGAGGCGCTCTGGAGCGCATCAAGGCGTGTCGTGCCTTCATCGAAGAGCGAATCGATGCCCACGAGATCATGTATGGGGTCAACACCGGGATCGGCGAGTTCTCGGAGGTTGTGCTGGATGACGATCAGGTTCAGGAGTTTCAGAAGTACCTGATCTACAACCATGCTGCGGGTATTGGTGATCCGGCGCCGGTCGAGCACATTCGGGCGGCGATGCTCTTGAGAGCCAATGTTCACGCTCACGGCAACTCCGCCTGCCGCCCCGAGATCACCGAGACTCTGGTGGCAATGCTCAACCGCGGCGTGACGCCGGTGGTCTGCGAAAAGGGCTCTGTCGGCGCCTGTGGCGATTTGGCGCCGATGAGTCAGATCGCCCTCTTGATGATGGGCGAGGGCGAGGCTTTTTATCAGGGCCAACGTCTGTCCGGGGCCAAGGCCCTGGAAATGGCGGGCATCCCCGTGCCGGGCCTGATGGCACGCGACGGGTTGGCGACGATTAATGGTTCCAACGTGCTGACGGGGATCGGGGCCCTGGCAGTCTTTGACGCCGAGCGCTGGCTGAAACAGGCGGAGATCGCGGCGGCGATGAGCCTTGAGGCCCTGAAGGCCAACATGAGGCCCTACGACCAGCGGCTCCATGAAGCGAGAGGGTTTCAGGGGGCGGTGACCTCGGCGGCCAACATCCGGAAGGTGGTTGACGGGTCGGATCTGATCACCGGCAAGGAGAAGGTCAAGGTCCAGGATGCCTAC
Organism: Thermoanaerobaculales bacterium; assembly: GCA_029932545.1. Lineage (GTDB taxonomy): Bacteria > Acidobacteriota > Thermoanaerobaculia > Thermoanaerobaculales > Sulfomarinibacteraceae > DAOWGJ01. The sequence goes on from JAOZPW010000060.1 coordinate 9,081, forward strand.
TCGATGCGCTCGACGCCCCAGGTTGTCGGCGCAGCCCGGGATCAATTGCGCTGGACGCGGTCCCAGATCGAGGTTGAGGCCAACGGTGTCGGCGACAACCCGATCTTCTTTGCCGAGGACAAGGTGGTCATCTCCGGGGCCAATTTTCAGGGTACGCCGGTCAGTCTGCCGATCGACACCCTGGGCGCTGCGATCACGATGGTCTGTGTCATGTCCGAGCGCCGTCTCAATCGCCTGACCAACCCGGCCTTGAGCGTTGGTCTGCCACCATTTTTGACCAAGGGCGCCGGCATGTTCTCTGGTCTGATGTTGAGTCAGTACACCGCCGACATGCAGATCGTCGAGCAGAAGATCCTGTCGGCGCCGGCCTTCATTCAGAGCATTCCGGCCGCGGCGGATCAGGAGGATTTTGTCTCGATGGGCATGAACTCATCGCTCAAGACCCGCCAGATCCTCGACACCGCCTGTGGCGTGCTGGGCATTGAATTGATGGCCGCCGCCCAGGGTTTGGATCTCCGCGACTACTCTTTTGGCCGAGGTACGCAGGCGGCTCATGCAGTTGTCCGAAAATATGTGGACTTCCTGGAGATCGATCGGCCGCTTCACCGTGACCACAACGCGATGATGAAGCTCGTGGCAAGCCGGGAAATCCTGGATACCGTTGAGGCCGAGGTTGGGGCTTTGGGGACGTATTAGGAGCTGTCAGCTGTCAGCTCTCAGCTCTCAGCAAAACCAAGGGAACAGCCACAAAGAGAGAAGCCAAGAGGGACAAAGGGAATGTCCGGGAGTGCGGGGCTCAGAGCCCACGCTGATCCCTTTGGGATCTCATGCCTGCGGCATGGCCGCCCTGCCGGGCGACGCGCGATGTCCCAGCCCCGCAACGGTCGCATTGGCCAAGGAGTGTCTTATTGCGGTGGTGAGGGTCTACTCGGGTGCAGGTGCATCCAGGATGATGGGGTCCAACCAGGTCTGCAGGCCGGGCATCTTGAGGGCCTTGAGGAGTTTTGGCCCACCGGCAATGGCCAAGTGCAGCTGTCCATCTTCGCGCAGTCGGTATTCCAATAACTGTCCGCTGAAGGGGTCCGGTTCGGTCAGGGCCGGCAGGTCGGGCCTTGTTACAGGGAAGGCGCCGTCGGACCACCGGGTTGTGCTTATGGTCAGTGCGGCGTCGAGCAATTGGCGTTGTGCCGCGATGGCTTGGGTGCGGCCGATCGTGCTCATGAGATTGGGAATGGTGATACTGGCCAAGAGACGGTGAACCTTCCACAATGGAGGTCGCGGTGGTTGCTTGAAGGCCTCCGTCTGGAGGCCGAAGGGTCGATTGACGAGTTCAATCAACCCGCTCTGCTGTTCAATCATCGCTGCTTCACTGAAGGCGCAGAAGATCGGGGTAAAGATCGGGTGGATCAGGATCTTGATCATTCCGTCCGGTGCAGAACTACAGTGTTCCCGAAATGATCCGAGCCGTGTGACCAGGTCGCCAATCAACGCCGACCGCAGAGCCTCGGTGACCTCACTGTCTGGGAGAACGGCCTGACATTGTTTGAGAGAGGTAGTGTTGAGAGAGTCCGGATTTTCCCAGGACAAGCCGTCAAATACGATGAGGTTCGACAGATTGCGGATAGCAGTATTCAGGATGTGGTTGGACAACCCAGGGTTGGCTTCGAGCTCGCTTTCGAGCGTGACGAGTACATTCAGGATTTTCAAGAAACTCTCAAGATTGCCTTCAGTAAGCGCCATCCGGCCATCGGCCGCCAGCAGTCTGATCAGGTTGAGAATCGGCGAGAAAATCTTCTGATCAGCCTCCGTAGCTTCCAAAGACCCGGGTGCTTCTTGAAGGGCGTCGATCACGGCGCCCTTGATGTTGGTGTTGCGCTCAACAATCAGTTGAACCGTCTCGAACTGCTCCGGAGTCCAGTCCCGGCAGGCCAAGGAAGACGCAGTATTTACGGTTATCCTCTCGTCCTTGGTCCACTGGATTTCTTCGGCTAACTTCGAGACCGCGATCAGGGTAGGATTGGCGACCGAAAGGCCCTCAGCCTTCTCAAGGGGTGCCCCAAAGTCCTTCCGAGCCTGCTTCAACTCCCACCGGCCCCACCCATTCAGGACCAGCACTGCCGTCAGAGCCAAGCCGATGACAACCAATACGGTCTTGAGCAAGAAACCGAAAAGAGATGTTCGTTTCGTGGTCATTAGGAAGACCTCCGGGGCAAGAATATACCGGTCTCTATCTGGGGCGGGCGGGACGCCCACCCCCACAATGATCTGGCCCACTCAGCCGACTGTGTCTCGTTCGATGTTGGGCGTTGAACGTTGAGCGTTGGACGTTCTCACTGCCTTCCTCGCCTTCTCCCACAACTGGGCGACGGTCTCGTCGTCGGGTGCGGGTACGGCGGCGGCTTGCAGGCACAAATCCCGGGACAGGGTTCCCAGGCGGGATCGCCCTTCGTTAAGAATGTCGGCGAAGATGGGGTCTTCGTTGGCTTCCCGGCGGAGATGGTCGGCGATTTCTTCCAACTGGTCGAAGGCCTGGCAGACCAGTGCGCCATGGTTTTGGGCGCGAAGGGCGGCCGTGACCAACTCGGGCAGGCTGCCAAGCCCCTCGAGGGCGCCCATTTCCAGGTCATCCGAGAGTACGACCGGCTTTCCGGGAAGGTCAATGGCCAGCTGAACAATGTGCCTGGACAACGAGGCGGGGCTGTCGCTCTCGCCGAGCACCGGCACCACCACGTGGCCGACCATGACGATGGGGATATCGGATGACAAGGCGGCAAAGACGCCAATGTGTTCGTCGAGGTCCTCGATCCGGTGATCCAGGGTTGGCAGAGCCTCGTGTGTATCGATCTTGACGGCGCCCAGGCCGGGAAAGTGTTTGATGCAGCCGCTGACT
>JAOZPW010000060.1:11980-15588 GCA_029932545.1 Thermoanaerobaculales bacterium
CCGCCCAGGTGTCCATTTTTTCGCAGAAGGCACGGGCGAGCGTTGCTGAGCGCTCGGCTGAGGTGCTCAGAGTTCGGCCCTGGAGTGCGATCAGGCCGTCCGGCCGTTCCAGGTCAACCACCGGTGCAAAATCGAGGTGGATTCCCAAGGCCCTGCAAGCGGCGCCGGTGGCATCACCCAGGGCCTGAATCCCTTTCATGCCGGCCGCGGCCGCTTCGGACGGTGAGGGGAGAGCGCCCCAGAGGGAGGTCAACCGGTTGACCAAGCCCCCCTCGAGATCGACGCAGATGAAGGGGCGCGGGTCCATGTCCCGCACCGAGTGCACCAACTCTCGGACCTGGTCCGGACTTTCGATATTCCGGGCAAAGAGGATGATGCCGGCCGGTTTGACCTGATCCAGCGTCTCTCGTTCCGTCTCAGTGATCTCGAGACCCGGAAGACCAACGACCAGGGGAAGGCTAGCTGTCATCGGACACCTTCTTCTTCAGGTTGGAGAGCCAATTGAGGGCTTCAAGGGGGGTCATGGTATCCAACTCGAGGTTGCCGATTTCGTCGAGAATCTCGTCCAACGGTTGCCGAAATAGGTCCATCTGGAGAATTCTGTCGCTCGTATCGGGGCCGGGACGCTGGGCAATCGGGTCAGCCGGAGCGGCCCGATGTGCCTCCAAATCCGTCAGAATTTCTTCGGCCCGACGGCAGACCTCGTCGGGCACGCCAGCCAATTCGGCAACGTGGATTCCGTAACTTCGGTCGGATGGGCCGTCGCCCACCCGGTGGAGGAACAAAATCGTGCCCTTCCACTCCTTGACCCCCATCGATTGATTGATCAGCCGCGGCAACCGCCTGGCGAGGTCTGTCAGCTCGTGGTAGTGGGTGGCAAAAAGGACCTTGGCTGCCCTGTCGTCGTGGTCGTGAAAATACTCAACGATGGCCCACGCCAGGGACAGCCCGTCATAGGTCGCCGTTCCCCGTCCGACCTCGTCCAGGATGACCAATGAACGGGGAGTTGCATGGTGCAGAATGTTGGCCGTTTCCGTCATCTCGACCATGAAGGTGCTTTCACCTTTGGCCAGCATGTCCGACGCTCCAACACGAGTGAAAATCCGATCGGTCAGTCCAATCTGGGCCGAAGCCGCCGGAACGAACGAACCCGTATGAGCCATCAACGTGATCAGGGCTACCTGACGAAGATAGGTGGATTTTCCGCCCATGTTGGGTCCGGTCAGAAGGACGATCCTACGATCCTCGGCATTGAGCTCGCAGTCGTTGGGAATGAACGGTGGGTCGCGCTGCAGGACCTCGAGCACAGGATGGCGGCCGTCCCGGATGACCAGACTCGAACCATTATCGACGACCGGCCGACAATAGTCCTGTTTGCGGGCACGGTCGCCGAAGGCGGCCAATACATCCAGGACTGCAACTCGGGATGCAGTTTCAGCGATGCGCTGGGCCTGGCCGGCCAGTTCATCGAGCAGCTGGTCGTAGAGTTCCCGTTCCCGGGCAATCGCCTTGTCTTCGGCGGAGAGGATGCGGCTTTCGAGTTCCTTGAGTTCGGGAGTGATGTAGCGCTCGGCGTTGGTCAAGGTCTGGCGCCGTTCGTAGTCGTCGGGAACCCTGTCCAGATTGGACTTGGACACTTCGAGGTAATAACCGAAAACCTTGTTGTACTTGACCTTCAAAGAGCCGATCCCGGTCCGTTTGCGTTCGCGGCTTTCGATACCGGCCAGCAGTTCTCGGCCTCCACGAGCCAGGGTTCTGTGTTCGTCCAGATCAGCATCCCATCCGGTAGCGATGGCGCCCTGGCCTACGAGGTGTGCCGGTTCGCTTGCCAACCGTTGGTGGAGCAATGCGGCGATATCCCCCAAAGGGTCGAGGGTTGCCGCCAGGTTATGCAATAGAGGGGCGGCGGCATGGCGAACAGTCTCGAGAAGCTTGGGCAGGAGGTCAGCGCCCGCTCGGAGGGCGGCCAGCTCTCGGGGCAGGGCCTGGACCAGTCCGATCCGTGCTGCCAGACGCTCGAGGTCGGGAACCTCAGAGAGGCAAGCGCGCAGGTCATTGGTTGTTCTGGGATCTTCGACCAACTCGGCAACGGCTCGATGACGTTCTTCGATTTCGTCGAGGTCGATGCTGGGTCGAACCAGGTAGTCGCGCAGCAGCCGGGCGCCCATGCGGGTCTTGGTGTGGTCCAACGTCGCCAACAGGGAACCACGGCGGGTCCCGTCGGAAGCGTGCTCAACCTCGAGGTTCCGCAGGGAGGCCCGGTCGATGACCAGTGCATCGCCTGGCTGCCTGCGCGAGAAAGACCGCAGGTGTTGGAGGGCGCCCCGTTGGGTTGCCTCGACGTAGCTCAACAATGCGCCGGCCATGCCCACAAGACGTTCTCCGGAGTTCAGGCCGAAGCCACGAAGGGATGCAACACCCAATACCCGGCGGAGTCGTTGCTCTCCTGCAGCCGGTGAAAACTCCTCGGGCGACAATGCCGTTGCGGTCGGGGGTGGTATTTCGGAGGGCCAGGACTCAAGCCAGGTATCGTTGTCTTCCGAAACAAGGATTTCCTTGGGGCGGAGGCGAGCCAACTGCTCTGCCAGAGGATGATCGTTGCTGCAGTCCATCCCTTCGAACAAGCCGGTACTGACTTCAATCCAGGCAACAGTCGCATGAGGTCCATCGCCACCGATTGCCGCCAAAAAACAGTGTTCGTTGCCTTCGAGAAGTTCGGCGTCGGACACCGTACCCGGAGTGTGGGTCCGGACGATCTCTCTCCGGACCAGACCCTTGGCCGTAGCCGGGTCCTCGACCTGCTCGGCCACCGCAACACAGTGGCCTGCGGTCAACAGTTTGCCCAGGTAGCGGTCGAAAGCGTGGTGAGGCACGCCGCACATCGGCGCCTCGACCTTGTCATTGTGTCGTCGCCGGGTCAGGGTGATGCCGAGAAGCGGAGCGGCAGTCTGAGCATCCTCGAAGAACAACTCGTAGAAATCACCCATCCGGTAGAGCAGCAGAGCCTGGCCGGCCTGCTCCTTGAGGTCGAGATACTGACGGAGCATCGGTGTTAGTTTCACCGATCCATCTTACAGAAGCGGTTGGCTGTCGGCTAACCCGGAGCTGGAACCAAGAGGAAGCGGAGAATCTTGAACCCGAGCCCGAGCCCGTGCCTGTTATCGTTATCGATATGTGTTTGGAAACGTCCTTTGAAGCTCTACTCAGACAGCCGCTCCAGAGGTTTTTCATATTGGACCAAACCCGAGAAGAGTCGGGCACGGCAACGGTAACGGGCTCGGGCTCGGGAGAGCCCCACGGTGGGCGACCATCGGCAAATTCTCCGGCTGCCTCCATCTGTATGGCGCCGGTTCGGTTCTCGCTTCATTTTTTGTGGCTATTTCATAATTCTTGCGGTCGGCAAAGTTGACAGCTCCCTCACCAAAGGGGAGGGAATTCGACGAAAAGGCGCCAGGCGGCGGCCTTGATGTTGGAGCGTGATTTGACGGGATCAAGTTTGAATCCGGACACCGTTCCCGTCCAGATGACTGTTTCGTCCACGGGGCTCAACATCTCGACGACCAGGGTCGCTTCCCGAATATCGTCTTTGGCAGCTGTGGGGCTGCCCG
>JAOZPW010000061.1:0-2183 GCA_029932545.1 Thermoanaerobaculales bacterium
GTTTTTTGCTTCCGCAACAATCACAGCCTTGATGATGGAGTCCAGCTTCGGGAACTCCGCCTTCAGGTAGGCGTTGCCCTCGGCGGCGATTCGCCCCTGACTAGGACCTTTGCCTTGCGGAGCGCCTTCGCCGTAGCCTCCGTAGAAATTCTTGACGACTCCCATGCCTTCGATCACTTCGCCGAAGGGTGAAAATCCCATGCCGTCCAGGCGGGAATTGTCGACGTAGTTGATGAAGAACTGCGTCGTCCTGGTATTCGGCCCACTGGTGGCGAATGTGACCATGCCTCGAGTATTGCTCTTTTTTACCGGATCGTCCTTGATCCGGGCCGTTCGCCAGGCCGAATTGACTGCCGGGTCCGGATTGAACCCAATCTGAGCCATGAACGGCCGGGGTGTCAGAATCACCCGATAAAAGGCCGCACCGTCGTAGTAGCCCATGGACACCAGGTTGAAGAACCGGTCCGCACCGTTGGGCGCCCAGTCGCGGTGAACCTTGATAGTAAAATCACCGGCAGTCGTTTCGATCTTGACCGTAAACTCGGCCGGAGCAACGGCCGTTGCAGCCGACGGATTGAGAAGAGCCACTGATGGAGTGTCAACAGCCTCATCGGCGCCGACAACCGGCATGACAGCAAGAAAAAGTATTACAGCAACTGAAAGAAAAAGTCTGATTCGCATATCGCCTCCAAGGGCACGATTCTACAGGATCTCGAGAGAACTGGAAAAGAGCCTGGCCCGGGCACAGATCTCGGAGTGAGGCCCGTATTGGTCTTCCGGGAAAACCGGTTTGTGATGGATCTCCAGACCAATCCGGACCTCACTCCGAGAAAAAGCGCTTCGCGCAGGGAGTACAGAAAACAACGCTTTTCCCTATTTTTTCCCCTGTTTTGTCGTTGGAGAAGGGTGGTCGCTGAGACTGGCCCCTTGACACTAGGCGCTTAAGCGCTTAACTTACAGTTAGGGCCAGGAGGGCATTATGGCTACAGCAACTGTTCGGGTTCCAGCGGAAAAACGGGATGTCTTGAGGATCATCGCGGGGATTGAGAAGACCGAGATGAAGGAGATTCTCACCGAGCTCATCGACGAATACATCGAGCGCCACCAAGAGACATTGGATCTCCTGTCTCGGCCGGGGTGGGTTGAGGCGATTACTCGCGGCAAGCAGGAAGTTGAAAGCCACGTTGCTGGAAAGTCACTTGATGAGCTGGCGGATTGAAATCAAACCGTCAGCCGAGAAACAGTACCTCAAACTCGATACGACGACTCGACAGAGGGTCAAGGATGCCTTGTTGGCACTCGAACTCGACGAGAAACCACTTCTTCATCCACGCGTGAGACCGCTCACCGGCAGTCTCAAGGGGGATTACCGAGTGAGGGTTGGAGGCTGGAGGATGCTCTTTACCCCTGATCGGGAATTACGCGTACTCCATGTCTATGCCATCGTTCCCCGGGGTGATGCCTACTGACCACGAGCGGTGCCTGAACTGGAAAACTCTGTCCCCTTCTTTGCCTTCTTTTGCCCTTCTTTGGTCTCTCACTCGCGCTCCCTCTCCCGACTCCAGGGCCATGTTCAGTTCCATCGACCGCCTCGACCGGCCGAGCGCGCCCCCGGTCAACGGTCAACCGCCTTGCAAGCACCTCAACTGAAAGCTGATAGCTGATAGCTGAAAGCTGATCACTTCTTTGCTATCCTTCCACCCCCCATTCCGGGGTTCTGGAGAGCTTGTGTCCGAAAACACCTACTACATCACGACGCCGATCTACTACGTCAACGACATGCCGCACATCGGCCACATCTATACGACGGTGATGGCTGACGCCTTTGCGCGATACCACCGGATGCAGGGGCGCACCGTTCGTTTCCTGACCGGGACCGACGAGCACGGCCAGAAGATCGAGAAAAGCGCAGCTGCTCAAGGGTTGCAGCCGATTGAGCTGGCAGACAAGGTTGTCGAACGATATCGCCACCTCTGGGAAGTACTCAACATCTCCCACGACGATTTCATCCGAACCTCGGAGGATCGCCACAAGGCCGGCGTCACCGAAATCATCAAGCGCATCATGGCCTCCGACGATCTCTACAAGGGCGACTACGAGGGCTGGTACTGTGCAGGCGCCGAGGCCTTCGTGCCCGACTCCCAGGTCGTCGACGGGAAAGACACCGAGAGCGGCTACCCGGT
>JAOZPW010000061.1:2283-15571 GCA_029932545.1 Thermoanaerobaculales bacterium
GCCCTGGGGAATACGACGTCGCGGGCGGTCTCCATGACGGAGCGCTTCCTTGATGGAAAGATTCCAAAAACTCCGGCGGCCGGAACGATTGCGGAGGCCGCAGCCGAGGCCGTCAAGGCCCACCGACACCACATGGACAAGATGGAGCCCCACCGCGCCCTTGAGGCAACCTGGCGACTCCTGTCGGCAATCAACGGCCGGATCCAGGAGCAGCAGCCATGGGCCTTGGCCAAGCAGGGCGATGAGGGCCGGGCCGCCCTCGAAACGGTGCTCTACGAATCTCTGGAAGGTCTGCGCATTGCATCGCTTCTGATCGAGCCTTTCATGCCGTCGATTGCAGAGCGCCTGAGAACTCAGGTCGGCGCCAGCGGCCTTCCGGTCAATCTGGGCGACGCTACTGTCTGGGGTCTGTTGTCCGAAGGCACGTCGATCGGCAAGACCGAAGCACTCTTCCCGCGAGTCGATGTCAAAAAGATGATGAAGGAACTGGCACAACGAGACGAACCTGGCGTCCAGGCCAAGGAATCAAGCAAAAGCGAAAAGCCCGAGGCGGAGGATGACAACCTGATTTCGATCGACGACTTTGCCAAGGTCAAACTGGTCGTCGGTATCGTCAAGGAAGCCGAACGGGTCCCCAAGTCCAAGAAGCTGGTCAAACTGATGGTCGATCTGGCCGAGGATGAACTCCGCCAGGTCGTCGCCGGCATCGGCGCGAAGTATGCGCCGGAAGATCTTGTGGGTCGTCGAATTGTCGTCGTGGCCAACCTCAAGCCCGCCAAATTGATGGGCGTGGAATCGCGCGGCATGCTGTTGGCGGCTTCCCTGGACGGCGACCCCGATCTGCTCTCGCCCGACGGCGAAGTGCCTCCGGGAACTGAGGTCCGGTAGCAGCAGAACCGGGTACCGTATTCGCCCCCTGAGGATGACCTCAAAAACCAACGACAAGGGGGCAAATACGGTCCACGCTCCTGCTGCTTTATGCGCTTCGCGCAAGGAAAAAGTTATAGAAAAAACCGCCGCGAGATGCGGCGGTTTTTATTGTTACCGGACCGATGACGGTCCGAGTTTTATTTAGAAGCGGCGGATCACTGCCATGCTCATGGCTGCGAAGAGCATGATCATACCGGCGAGGCCGGCCAGGGGCAGCAGGCTGGCGGTATGGGGGAGAACTACCGGAGCAGGCGCGGCCTTGGGGGCCGGCTTGGGAGCAACGGGAGCGGCTTTGGGCCTCTTCGCCTCATAACCGGTAACCTTAACGTCCCTCTCGTCAACGGTGGTGACGCTCTCGGAAACGACAGTTGCGGTGAGGTTCATGCCTTCACGAAGGTCGCCCAGCGCAATCTGCTTCCCGTTGGAGGTCAGTTGCACGTCGGCAGGGATCTTGGTGAATTTCTTGACCTCTCCATCTTCTCCGCGGAGGATCACTGTACTTCCTACAACCTTGAGAACCTTGGCATTCTTGACCGTGGTGGTCTGAACGACATGGGGCGTCTGGGTATGGGTCACGGTCGAGGTCAGGATCATGCCCGGCTTGAGGTCGGCGATGCTCATCGTTTTCCCGTCAATATTGAACTGAAAACCTGCCGGAACGTCATACTCTTTGACGACGCCATCTTGGCCGCGAACAACGAGGTTGTCGCCATAGACGTGAACCACGACGCCTTTTTTGATTTCCGTGGTCGACGTCTGCGCGGATACCGCGCCCGCAATCAACACCACTGCCATCACTACCAATACTACCCGTGCGATCTTTGCCATACTGTCCTCCTATTTCATCCTGTTAAACGTCGACAAGCTCCGGCGAACCAACTCCCCCAGAACTGCCTACAAAAATCCGTCGGCATTATACCAGACTCCGGCAATAACACTGAGATATCTCCACATATTCCCTCGATCCCAGAAAAAATGCGCCCCATACCGCAGCTTCCTATAAAGAAGCCGCCCTTTCCATCGTCAAAAACGTGTAGGGGTACAGGTTTTTTTCGTCGGGATCGTGGTGTTCCTCGGCAATGACAACCCATTGGTCCTCATCAAGATCCGGAAAGAAGGTATCCGCCTCGAACTCTGCATCAATGCGGGTCACATACATCCGGTCGACGATGTCGAATACCTCTCGGTACAGGGCCGCTCCACCAGCGACAAACACTTCATCATCGCCCTCGGCCAACCGAAGTGCTTCCTTGAGAGAATGGGCAACCAGAACACCCTCAACCCCCGACCGATAGGCCGGGTCACGGGTGACAACAACCATCGTACGACCCGGCAGAACCACCCCGATCGACTCCCACGTCCGGCGCCCGATGATCAGGTGGTGACCCATCGTCAACCGTTTGAAATGTCTGAGATCGGCGGGAAGACGCCAGGGAAGATCACCCTCACGGCCAATGGCGCCATTGGCCGCCACAGCAACGATCAGCGATGTTCTCACACCGCCACCTTCGCCTTGATATGGGGCTGCGCCACGTAGCCCTCAAGGGAAAAGTCCTCAAACTTGAAATCGTCCAACGAACGCACTTCGGAGTTGAGCACCATTCGCGGCAGTTCACCCGGCTCGCGGCTTAGCTGGAGCCGCGCCTGCTCGAGATGGTTGAGGTAAAGGTGGGCGTCCCCGAAAGTATGAATGAAGTCTCCCGGTTGCAATTGGCAGACCTGTGCGATCATCAGAGCCAGGAGGGCATAAGAAGCTATATTGAAAGGAACACCGAGGAAAACATCCGCACTCCGCTGGTAGAGCTGACACGACAGCCGGCCCTGGGCGACGTAGAACTGGAACAAAACGTGGCAGGGGGCCAGAGCCATGCGATCCAGTTCCGAGACGTTCCACGCCGAGACAATATGGCGCCTGGAATCCGGATTGAGCCGGATCCCTTCGACCAACCGATCAATTTGATCGATAAAACTGCCGTCAGGCGTGGGCCAGGACCGCCATTGTGCCCCATAGATCGGACCGAGGTCGCCGTTTTCGTCGGCCCACTCGTCCCAGATTCTCACCTGGTTTTCTCTGAGATAGGCGACGTTGGTCTGCCCTTTCAGAAACCACAACAACTCGTGAATAATTGATCGGAGGTGGAGTTTTTTGGTGGTCAAGACCGGGAAACCTTGCGCCAAATCAAAACGGAGCTGAGCGCCGAAGACGCTCAGGGTTCCCGTGCCGGTCCGGTCGTCTTTCTGGACACCGTCATCCAGGATGCGCTGCATCAGTCCGAGATATTGGCGCATTCAGCCGGCCTCATCATCGACATCCATCCAGCGCTTCACCAAGCCGGACCACCGTCCCTGCCCCTTGAGGATGACCTCCGCAACTTCCCGAACGGCGCCGTGACCGCCCGCCCTCCCACAGATCAGATCACACACCGCGGCAACATCGGGGGCAGCATCCACCGGACAGGCCGAAAATCCCGCCCGTAACAATATCGGAAGATCGGGTAAATCGTCACCCATTACCGCGGTCTGGGAATCCTTGATTTCGCCGGCCGCTTTCTGGAGGCCGGCCAGGTCTTGGACCTTGTCCCGAGAACCCAGAACCACAAACGATGGATCCAGGCCCAACTCTTTCAGCCGAACAGACACCGCCGGCTCTGACCGACCCGAAATCACTCCAACGCCGATCCCGCACTCCATCAACAGGCGAATGCCCAATCCGTCTCGAACGTTGAAAGACTTCCCGATACACCCTTCGGCCCCATACAACAACGAACCGTCGGTCAAGACACCATCGACGTCGAGTACCAGGAGGCGAATCGGCTTGAGCCGTCTGCGGACATCAAAGGGAAGATGGCTGGGCATGGGGAGATGGTAGCAAAGATTCAGGCCGGGGGTCGAAGAGTCGAAAGTGGCGAAGCCACAATCAAAAGGAAGCGAGCGCCTTTACCCCGAGCCCGAGCCCGTTACCGTTATCGTTCCCGATATGTATTTTTCACTGCCCCGTGAGGCTGGACCCCGGCAACAGCTCTGGAAGGTCTTTCATTTGGGGTTGAATCCGAAGACAGTCGGTAAGGGTAACGGGCTCGGGCTCGGGGAAACACCACGGTGTGCGATCACCGGCAAAATCCCAACTACAACCTTTTGTAGTACGTCGGCTTGGTTTCTGCCTCGTTTTTTCGCTTTGTTTGGGCGAGAGTTGCCAAGGCTCGAAGGGTCAAAGAGAATCCATGAACGTCGAACACTCATCCTGCTTCCAAGCGTCCTAGCGTCCTAGCTCCCCAGCGTTCAAAAGCCCTCCAGAACCGCCGTCACCAACGCCCGCGACAGACTCTCCGACACCAATTCCATTGCCTGAATCTGGCGATCAAAGTAATCCACGGCCGAGAGGTCCACATCGTATGAGGTTCGTCTCGAAAAAGCCTTGTCCTCCCACAGGATCTCCGGCTCCTCGCCGCGAACGTCCAACAGTTGCACGCTGACCGTCAACGTCATCTGATACTCGGTTGCACGACCCCGGTCATCCAGAGCCACCGGCACCATTGAGATTCCCCTGATGATGCCTTCCAAAACGACCTGCGCCTTCTTTTGCTCCTCGACCAATTCGAACCGCCCGCGGCGGACCCACTCCCTGGCGAGGGACTCATTGAGGCGCTGATCGACATCTGACCACGTCGTCATGTTCTGAAAGTTGGCCAGATAGAGCAACTGGAGCTCCTCGGGAAGAAAACTGGATGTTCCCACCAGGTGATACCCGCAACCGGACACGCTGGCCACCAGAACAACAACCAAACACACGACAGAGGCGCGCGTCTTTTGGTTTCTCAATCCCAGCTACTCCTCGGAGCTTTCCGACCCCATATGAGCGGCCAAGATCTCGCCGATCTCATGGTTGACCTCGTCGATCTTCCGTTGCTCAACCTCAGCCACCTCATAGGCAAGAATCTGCTGGGCCTGATCAAACATTTTTCGCTCACGAAAAGACAGAGTTTTCCGACTCGCAACGTCCGCCAGACAGAGCAACACATCGACCACTTCGCCGAGTTCACCGGTCTTTAACCGCTCGAGATTGGCCTTGTACCGATCTTTCCAGTCACCCTTTTCGTCGATCTGGTTGGCCTTGAGCCTGCTCAAGCTGTCGGAAACATCCTGCAGGTCACACAGCGGCCTGAGACCGACCCGCTCGATGTTCTGCACCGGAACGAGGACCTTGCTATCGGTGGCCAGCAACCTCAAGTGGTAGCACTCAACGGCCATACCCGCCAACATCTCGCTTGCGATGGATTCGACGACCGTCACTCCCTGACTGGGATAGACCACCTTGTCACCAACCTGAAAACCCATATTGCCCCCTTCCGAACGCGGCCCTTCATTTTAGCATCGCCGGGGGCAAAAAGAAGACAATTGAACCGCAAAGACGCAAAGACTACAAAGAAAACGCAAAGAAGGGTCGCAGACGGTCAGTCAGAAAGGTTCATATTTCTGAGCCACACGAGGGGCAAGCAAGAGCATCGCGATACATGGTCCCACCACAGTTGGGACAAACGACGCTTCGACCGCCCAGTTTCCGTGACACACCGAAACCGACCAGTACGAAAGCGCCCAACGCAAAGATCGCCACCGGTGGGGCAACGATTGCCGAGGAGGCAACTACGGTCGAAACGCCTGCCTCGCCAACACTGGCAAAGCGGGCGGCGCCACCGTGCAGGGTCTCGGCAACCTCCCGAAAAGGTCTCCGAATTTGGTTTCGAACCCAGTGAACGCCGGCGGCCGTGCCTCCACCCAGAGCGCCGGATATCCCCAACTGCGTCAGGTTCTCGTCAATCGACCCGGTTGCGGCTGCAAATGCGATGAACCCGGCGACGATCTTCGGCAGATAACTGATGACATCGGAATACTCACCCAACTCCGGCACCGAATCCACCAGGATCTCAAAGACGACAAGGACACCGAGCACCAGCATCACCTGGGGACTGGCAATCCAGGCAAAACGCCCCCCGAGTTCAAAATAGGGCGTGTAGTGAAAGCCGCCAAGCAACAGCAGTGGAATAAAGGCCTTGGCGCCGGCCCCACCGGCCAATCCAAATGCGCTCATAATTGACATCAAAGACCCCATCAAACCCTCCTCAGTTTCCAACGTACTCCATTATTTGGGCGAACGACCACCCAACGGCTGCCGTCAACACCACCACGACGGCCAGGATCACGACGGTGGCAACCGCCAGCAACACCAGCACTGCCTTTTCCCACCGAGCCAACGGCATTCGCTCCGCCTCTCGCTCGAGACTCCACAAGACATAGTTGTGAACCAACCAGGTCAATCCGGCGAAGGTCGCCGCTGCCAATGCCGCTCCAACAACCGGAATCACGGCAAATCCATAGCCGATCGATCCGATCCAAAGAAAACTCAGGCGTGTGATCCATCTCGAAAAGAGCCTCCGTGCGGGACCGACATACCGTCCGGCATCCCTGATCAGAAAGAACCGAACAGCCATCAGGTGGCAGATAACCATCAGCGGAATCAGCACCGCCGCACCAAAGTGTGCAAGAGGTACGACGAGACCGACCGCTGCCGCCACTCCAGTCCCAATGGAAAGAAACCGACTGAACTGCGCTTCCTGCGCGTCCCTCAACAATAGGAAACGTAAATCGATCGCACGAAGTTCTCGACCGTCGTCATCGGTCAGCGATTTGCAACACTTCGGACAGTGAACAAAGGGCCCGCCGGATCGGGGCAAAGGCTCAAGACACCAGGGGCAGGGAGTGGCCATGGGGGGATTATAGGCGAAGCAATACGTCGGACGTATTGCATTGGAAGGCAGGAATAACGTCGAATACAACGTTCAACTTCGAAGTTCGCGTTCCGGGTGACCGGTTGTCTGTAGGTTGACACTCGATTCCGGCGGGGTCGGACCCAAGGGCCAACGCCGCCGTTCAAACCAGAGAGCGCCCAAACCTCGAATCGGGGCGTGCCGTCCTTTGATGTTGTCCCCAAGAAATCCTCCGGGCAAGCCCGACCTGTCTGACAACTGAACCGTGGTGGTGCGAAGGAGGAACCGTTGCTATCCTCGTCAGATGGACAGGTGAGCACTGGGAAATTGCAGACCATGAGTCACTGGTCCTCCAGTAAAGAGCTGCCCAGTAACCCTCAATCCAACCCCCGGCCTTCCGGCACACCTTGAACTTTCTCGATGCGGAGGTTATACATTCATTATGGATGAAGTCGCAAAACTCCTGAATCGCATGGTGGAGGACGGAGTCATCCTCGACTACGCGGTTTTCGGCGCCGTCGCGCAGATGCGATACACGGAAGCTGTGACTACCTTGGATGCGGATATTCTTGTTACCGTTTCAAATCCGGAAGCGATCGACGTTCTTGGACCCCTCTACAAATTCTGTAACGCCCTTGGCTATCAACCAGAAGGGGAAGCAATTCGTGTCGGAACATGGCCGGTACAGCTCATTCCAGCTTTTGATGGTCTGACGGAAGAGGCAATCCGAATGGCGGAAACCGCAGACCTGGACGGCACACCGATCCGAGTTGTCGGTGCAGATTACCTCGCAGTGATCGCCCTCAGCGTCGGGCGGGCGAAGGACTTTGCCCGTATTCTCAGCTTGCGGGAGGTCGGGGCGGTGGATGACAAACAGATTTCAGCTATCGCCGGCCGCCATGGTTTGGCCGAAGCGTGGCTCAGGTTCCAGGAGAAGTTTGATGAGGCATGATCTTCGAATGCTGCTAGCTCGACAGGCTGCATGGCAGCGGTCCCGCACCGAACAATCGTGGGCGGAGAAGCTGCGGACGGCCGTCTTCATGCGGGAGGACCTGAGGTCCATCCGGAAGCCCCAATCACGAGAGGACACGCCACATAGGAAAGGCGCCGACCACACACCTGAGCCTCGGTCACCCTAACCGCCCAGGGATTCCCTTCCGGTCCTTGACCTCAGTCCATGCCTGGGCTATACATAGGATAGCCATTGGAGGTCGGTGATGCTCACGAAGGTACAACAATGGGGCAACAGCCAAGGTCTGCGATTGAACAAACAGGTGTTGGAGGAAGCCCGCATCTCGGTGGGTGACGAGGTTGATCTCTCCGTTAGAGACGGCGTCATCACGCTGGTTCCCGTCAAGCGTGTGCGTGGTGGTCACGACCTCAAGAGTCTCGTCGCCCAGATCCCAGAAGGCTACACAGCGGAAGAAATTGACTGGGGGGAGCCAGTTGGACGGGAGGCCTGGTAAATGCCGGCCTACATTCCCAAAAAGGGCGATTACATCGCTGCCTCCTTTGACCCGCAGTCCGGGCATGAACAAAAAGGACGGCGCCCCGCCCTCGTGGTCAGCAATGACCTATTCAACAGCAACACGGGGCTAGCTATCGTATGCCCGATCACCAACACCCGTCGCAGCTTCCCGTTCCACGTCTCTATCGATGGTGATCCACAGATCACCGGCGTCGTGATGGTTGAGCAGGTCAAATCCATAGACTTTCGAAGCCGTGGTGCTCGCAAAATCTCAACGGCCTCGTCCGCAGTCCTTGAAGAGGCTCTGTCGCTGCTGGATGCGTGTATTTACTGATCCCTCCAGGCCGGGATCAGTTGTTGTCAGCGATCAGCTTTCAGTCCAAAGAAAACTCTTGCACTTTTGAACTTTTCAACTCTTTAACCCTTCGACCCTTCGACCCCGTCAGCCTACGGCCGCCAAACCACAGCCCCCTGAATCGAGAAGTCCGGTGACATACCCATCCCGGGGAAATCCTCGCCGAGGACCAGTTGCAGCCGCAGGTGCTCACCGAGAGGCGCAGCGAAACCGAGAGCGAACTCCCCTGTAGCCCGGCCGGCCTTGCCCGGGTCAACATCGGCAAACACCGAGTCGTCGATCCTGAACATCGTCAGCAGCGCCCAGCGTTTGCCCAGACTGATATCGGCGCCTCCCCAAACGTGGAGAGTGTCCGCTGCGTCTCCGAGAGTTCCGGCATCCCCGCCCTGAAAGGTCCATCCCAATCCACCGTACAATCCGAGACCACCCCACCGATTCGAAATCGACCATCTGACACCACTGCTTGAACCCATGTTTCCCCAGGGTCCATCATCATCAATTGCCGCCGAGAGAACGACCCAGACCCGTTGCCCTCCGTTCTCACCGAGAGACCACCGCCGGCCACCCCACCCGGTCAGTCCCAGCACCTGTGTGCTCTGCTTGCCGTCAAACGACCACGAAAGGTCGCCAGGCGGCATCAACGCGACAACCGTCCGCCCCTCGGGAAAGAACTCCCGACCATTATTGGAAACTCCCAGGAAATCATGCATCCCACTGGGCCAACCGTCAAGATGCGTACCGCCCATACTCCACACGGGAACCCTGATGCCCCCGAACCATCGGCCGGAGGAATACGCAGCCTCGAGGTCAAAACGGCTGGTCTCGGTATCGATGGCATGAAGGTCTTCCTGGGGCCACAGATACTGTGCCCGGTCCAGTACCTCCTGGGTCAGTTCCGCGCCCGCGCCGTTAATTTCCGTATGGGTTTCGACGATTTCCGGACTGACGAAGAAGGTATTGCCGTAGGCGTACGAGACCGAAAACGTCCAACCTTGATCGTCGAGATCCTGCAGTTCTATTCCCTCCGGCCGCAAATGACCGGCCCACAAGGGAGAGACGGCAGCGAGCGCCGGAGCCTCCTGAGCCATCACACCGAAAGAACACAGCAGCAGGCCCAGTGCCACGGCCACAAAGAAATACGAAGAGCGGTAAAGACTGGGAGCCCGGGGCTCAGGGCGCCGGTCCAATACCTCGTTTCGAGGATTCAAAATCTCCTGACCGTTACCTACCAAGAAACATCTGTCTTTCAAACTGTTCATCAAGGGCCTGACTCCATAGTTGGCGTTCATCAATTCTACCCTGGAGGATGCATGACATTCAATCAGCCGCCTCTACCGCATCGGCAATATGGCGAGCACCAATTTCGAGATCCTCTTCCGACGTAAATCTTCCTACAGACAGGCGAAGGGTCGATCGGGCCACTTCGCATTCGATTCCCATGGCCCAGAGTACATGGCTGAGAATGGCCCCACCTTCGTGGCAAGCCGCCCCGGCCGATGCAGCGACAACATTCTCCAGTCGAGAAAGAACCCCGGCAGCCTCGACTCCGGGGAAAGCCACGCTCAGAGTGTTGGGCAACCGGTATTTGGGATGACCGTGCTGCACGAGGCCGGGAATCCTGGCAACCAGGAGGTCTCGCAACCGATCTCTCATCAATTCCAGTCGAGGGATCTCATCGTGCAATTCCTTTTCAACCAGCTCACATGCCATGCCCAGGCCGACGATCTCCAGCACATTCTCGGTGCCCGGTCTCAAACCCCGCTCATGCCCGGCGCCTCGGGTGAAGGACTCAATCTCGGTACCACGCCGGACGTAGAGGGCGCCGACACCCTTTGGTGCGTAGAGTTTGTGGCCGGCGATCGACAGAAGGTCGACGCCAAGCTCATCAACATCCACCGGAACCTTGCCGACCGCCTGGGCGGCATCGGTATGGACGGGTATCCCGCGTTCCCGGCAGATACTCGCAACCTCCGCCACCGGCTGCAGGGTTCCAACCTCGTTATTGGCCAGCATCAAGGACACCAGGACAGTGTCGAGACGGAGTGCATCCTGAATATCCGCGGGATCAATCCGGCCTCTCGAATCAACGCCGACAATCGTCATTTTGATGTCGCCGGCACTTTCCATCGCCAGGACAACCTCGAGAACGGCAGGGTGTTCGATCGCCGAAGTAATCACATGACCACCGCCTCGTGCAGCCGCGACACCATGAAAAGCTAAGTTGTTGCTCTCGGTACCGCCCGAGGTAAAAATGATCTCATCTGATTGAGCCCCGATCGACGAAGCGACCCTTGCACGCGCCTGATCCACCGCCCGCCGGGCCTCACGCCCCGCCTGGTGATCTGACGAAGGATTTCCGAAACACCCGGTCAAGTACGGCCGCATCGCCTCGGCAACCCGGGGATCGGTCGGCGTCGTCGCGTTGTAGTCCAGATAGATAAACCTGTTGTCCATCAGCCCTCCGGTACCGGTAGTGTAGCCACTCCCGCCACAAACTCTTCGAAAATGCGAGAAGAAACTCCGGGAGCGATACTGGAAACTCGAAACTGGCAACCGAACCGGCCGCTCTCGCGATCGCCGAACTCCGCCGCGAGTGCCCCTATCTCAAGGTCCTGGGATCCCACCCCGCCCGCACTACCCCGGGGGGAATCGCCGAAACAGTCAGTCGTAGCTATTCCCCCCTCTTTGCGGCTTTTCCTTCGTGCTCTTCGTGTTCTTCGTGGTTCTATTTCTTCTCTTCGCTTCCTCTTTGCGCTCTTCGCACCTTGGCGGTTCAATTTTCTTCGGCTCCGCCGATATTGCTCATTTCTTCACAAGCGAGTAGGATGCCGATCGGGCCGCATTTGAGGTCCAAATTCCTGTTTTTTCTGGAGGTTTCTGATGCCCAACGGAATCGTGTCCATCCCCACCCCGGTCAATGAGCCGATCACGTCATTTGCCCCTGGATCACCTGAAAAGGCCCCCTTGAAAGCCCGCGTCCGCGAGATGCTGGCCGAAGAGATCGAGATCCCGCTGATCATCGGCGGCAAGGAAGTCCGCACCGGCAATACGGCAAAAGCGGTCTGCCCCCACGATCACAACCATGTACTCGGCACCTACCACAAGGCCGGCGAAAAAGAAGTGCAGATGGCGATCGATGCTTCCCAGGCCGCCTGGGGCGAGTGGTCTGAGATGCCCTGGGAGCACCGTTCGGCAGTGATGCTCCGGGCAGCGGAACTGCTCGCGGGTCCCTGGCGAGACACGATGAACGCAGCCTGCATGCTCAACCAGTCGAAGACCGTCTTCCAGGCGGAGATCGATGCCGCCTGCGAGTTGATCGACTTCTTCCGTTTCAATCCCCACTACATGCGTTTTCTCTTCGAACAACAACCTGCGAGCGGCGAAGGCCACTGGAACTACGTCGAGTATCGGGCCCTCGAGGGCTTCGTCTTCGCGGTAACGCCCTTCAACTTCGCATCGATCGCCGGCAATCTGCAGACGGCCCCGGCCCTGATGGGCAATACCGTCTTGTGGAAGCCGGCCTCCTCGGCTGTCTTCACCGGCCACTACCTGATGAAACTCTTCGAGGCCGCAGGTTTTCCCCCGGGCGTCATCAATTTCATCCCGGGATCCGGCGGACAGGTCGGCAACCCAGTGATGGCAAGCCCCCATCTCGCCGGTGTGCATTTCACCGGATCGACCCCGGTCTTCCAGGGAATGTGGAAGACCATCGGCACCAATATCGCGTCTTATAAGACCTACCCACGCATTGTCGGCGAGACCGGCGGCAAGGACTTCGTCTTCGCCCACCCGTCAGCGGACTCCGAGGCCCTGGCGACCGCCCTGGTTCGTGGCGCCTTTGAGTACCAGGGTCAGAAGTGTTCGGCTGCCTCTCGTGCCTACATCCCGTCGAGCCTGTGGCCTGCAGTCAAGGACAGCATCCTTGCACAAGTGGGCGAGATCAAAATGGGCGATCCGATGGATTTCAGAAACTTCATGGGCGCCGTCATCGACGGACCCGCATTCACAACCATCACCAACTACATTCAGCACGCCAAGGATGCGTCTGACGCCTCAATCCTCTGCGGCGGCGAGTGGGACGACTCAAAGGGCTATTTCATCCAACCGACGGTAGTATTGACGACAAACCCGCGCTTCAAGCTGATGGAAGAAGAGATCTTCGGCCCGGTCCTGACCATCTACGTCTACGATGATGGCGACCTCGAAGAAACTCTCGAACTCTGTGACACGACCTCGATCTACGCCCTGACCGGCGCGATCTTCTCTGAAGACCGGGGCGCCGCCGTCAAGATGGCGGGCCGCCTGCGCCACGCTGCCGGCAACTTCTATATCAACGACAAGCCGACCGGCGCCGTCGTCGGCCAGCAGCCCTTTGGTGGTTCCAGAGCTTCCGGCACTAACGACAAAGCCGGTTCCTTCCTGAACCTTGTCCGATGGACCTCTCAGCGCACCATCAAGGAGACCTTCGTTCCACCGAAGCACTTCTCCTACCCCTTCATGGGCGAAGAATAGAGGAACACTGATCACAATCACGGCCGGGGCCAACGCCCCGGCCGTTTTCTTGACCACCGGCGGCGTCTCTACGATAGAACGCATTCAAGGCTTGCCGAAAATTTGAAACGTATTTCTGCGGAAACTCTTGAGACGATTGCACAAAATATCGTGTTTGTGGCGGCAGGTCTCGGTATTTAAAAGGGTCTTAACGACAGCCGAAAGGCTTAGCCCGTACTTCTCACCAGTGATCTACTCCGGCACGAAATACGCAGCGATCTG
>JAOZPW010000311.1 GCA_029932545.1 Thermoanaerobaculales bacterium
AAATGACATAGATCTTGCCGTCGACTTCGGCAGCAGCGGCCATAGTCCTCGCAGTAGGCATATCAGCCCTCGTCGACCATGAATCATGATCAAAGTCGATCGGACCGCCGAGAGACTTGAAGTCGGATTCGGGTTGAGAATCGTAGGCATACACGGTGCTGACGACCCCTTCGCCGGGTGACCCTCCAATGACGTAGATAATGCCGTTGACCTCTGCGGTCGCAGCAAAGTACAGGTTCTCAGGGAGGTCTGCTTTCGCCGCCCATGTTCCGGGTAGCGTTGCAGCCGCTGCCGCAGCGACCAGCAGGACCGTGACCACGGTCAGGACAACCTTGGCGGTGGAACATGATTTTCCAGAATATCTCATCGTTTCCTCCTCGCATTGTGCCGCCTTGCCACAGCATGACGGCGGTTGACGATGTGGCTTCCGGGTCCGTACCCAACATCGGTCGGGAAGCGGCAAGAGTCCTTGGGATTTTCCTGGGATTTTCCTGGGATTTTCCGTGGAATTGTCTGGAATAAGGCCGGTTACTTGATCGAACCGCCCGTCAAGTCCCAGAGCAGGGCCTTGGCCTCGAGCAATGGCAAGGTATCAATATCCTTGCTGAATCGTGCGACGATGGGCTGAAGCAGTGCCCGAGCCTCGTCTATCCTGTTCTGGTTGCTCCACAGGTGGGCAAGCCTGGTGGCGGCACGAAGCTCGGTGTACGTCGTTCCCTGGGCCTTCGCAACTTCGATCGTGTGGAGAAGGCCGTCCTCGGCCTGGGCCATGCCCTTCGATTCCTCGACGAGACTGGTGACGCGATTGCCGGCGGTCCTCGCCTCTCGCAGGCCGGGGCTTTTCGGCACGGTTACCACGTCTGCGATCAACCGATAACCTTTGGTATGGATCGTCTCGATGTATTTGGAGTACTTGGAGTCGTCGCAGAGGGCGTTCCGCAGTTGGGCGATGATTCCGGTCAGGCTCCCATGGGCCACTACTTCCGCCTGCCAGACGTGGTCGATCAGGTCCTGCTTGGACACCAACTCGTCAGCACGACCGGCAAGGTAGACCAGCACTTCCATGGCCCGTGGTTCCAGGTGACCGGTCTTGTCGCCACTCGTCACTCGGTTCAGGCTCGGATCCACGAGCCAGTCACCAAGCCGAAAGCGGTCGCTGCTCAAAACCATATTTCTTCTCTTGGATTGTTTCCAAAGAAAGTATAGCGCAAGCATGCCCAAAGTGTTACCGATGTATTGAGGTTCTACACCTGAAGGACCCGCCTACACTTGTGTGGCTCGTTCCGGGTCAGATCGGTTTCCAGGCAGGTCCTTGAGGGCGTGCTGAGTTATTGCCCCTCGGCCGTCCAACGGTCAATCCACTCCAACACAACCTCGTGCCACTGGATTGAGTTCAGGGGCTTGAGTACCCAGTGGTTCTCGTCGGGGTAGTAGAGCAGGCGGGAGGGCACGCCCATTCGTTGGAGGGCATTGAACATCGCCAGGCCCTGGGTGTCAACGACGCGATAGTCCAGGGCGCCGTGGATGACCAATTCGGGCGTCTTGAAGTCGGCAACGTGGTTGACCGGTGAGTGTTTGCGGTAGCCCTCGGGATTTTCCCACGGGGTGCCGCCGTGCTCCCACTCGGGGAACCACAGCTCTTCAGTGTCGAAGTAGGCCATGTACTCGTCGAGGTTACCGTCGTGGCAAACCAGGGCGGCAAAACGGTCTGTCTGGCCCTGAATCCAGTTGATCATGTAGCCGCCGTAGCTGGCGCCGAGGGCAGCCATACGATCGGAGTCGATCCAGGGATTTTTCGCCAAGACATCGTCGAGGCCCTTCATCAGGTCTTCGTAGGGCGCCCCGCCCCAGTCACCCCGGATGGCGTCTGTGAAGGCCTGGCCGTAGCCGGTCGAACCATGGAAGTCGATCATGACCATCGCGTATCCGTGTGCGGCATAGATCTGCGGGTTCCAGCGGAAGTGCCAGTGGTCGTCGAAGCTGCCCTGGGGTCCGCCGTGGATCAGGAAGGCCAGGGGGTATTTCTTGTCCGATTCAAAACCGACAGGATGGATCAGGTAGCCCCAGACCTCGTCACCGTGTGCACCGATGAACGAGAACTGCTCATACTCGCCGAACTCAAGCTCTGCCAGATGCTCGTCGTTGAAATGGGTGATCTGAAGGGCCTTTCCGCCGTCGGCCGGGCGTACGAAGACTTCTCTCGGCGCCGTCAGGCTGTCTCGTGAAAAGAGCAGACGACCGTCGGCCAGCGGATGGGGGCCCGAGTTTGTACCTTTGGTTACCAGCGCCTGGACGTGGCCGGTTGAGGAGTTGATCTCGAATATCGAGTGGTTGCCGACGTTGTTCGCCGAGGCGTAGAGCATCGAACCGTCAGGCGACCAGGTGACGGAACCGGGGGACCGGTCCCAGTTCTCGGTCAGGGTGCGGGTTTCGCCTGATGCCCAGTCCATCAGCATGACGCGGTAGCGATCCGCTTCGAAGTCCGGCCGCACCATCGCCAGGTAGGCCAGGGTCTTGCCGTCAGGGGAAAAGGCTGGTGCGGTGTCCCAGGCCTTGTTGGCGGTTGTCAGGCATTTCGGTGCGATGGAGCCATCGGTCGGTACAGCCCAGAGGTCCCAGTTGGTGGTCCATGCCTCCTCGGCGCCGTCGGCGTTCTTGGCTGTGAATACCAGGGTTGATCCGTCTGGGGTCACGACGTAGTCACCGTCGCCGCCCCAGGGAATGGTCGGGCAATCGCTGTCCATGCCGGCCATCAGGTCGGCGGGCTTACCGGTCGCCTGGCCCTTGTCGTCGAGTTTGACGGCAACAATATGATTCCGTCGTCCGTCTTTCCACGTGTCCCAGTGGCGGACCAGGATCGAGTCGAAAACCATGCCGGTGGTCTTCTGTTTTTCCTTGGCATCAAGCCGTTCGACGGTGCAGGAGATGGAGTCCTTACAATCAGGGAAGATTTTGAGGCCGAGATAGAGAGCGGAGGCATCTGGACCGATGACCATGCTTTCGACATCCAGTGGAAGATCGGTCACCTGGATGGCTTCGCCGCCCTCGAGAGACAGACGCCACACCTGGACCGATCCGGAACGGGTCGAGAGGAAATAGAGCGTCGTGTCGTCAGCCCAACGGGCGCTGAAGTCACCGGCAGAGTGGCTGGTCAGTTGCCGGGAACTCGAGCCGTCGGTCGCAGCCATCCACAAATCGGTGTGACCACGGTTGGCATCAAGGTCCATTGATTTGACGGTAAAAACTACCTTGTTGCCGTCAGGAGACGGTTGAGCGTCGCTGATACGTTCCATCGCGACCATGTCGTGTACGGTGAAAGGCCGTGTTGCGTGGACTGCCGACACGGGTGAAAATAGGCTGATCAGGACGATGACGAGGGCAAGTCTCTTCATGTGGTGCTCCAACCCGGAATGCCGGGAAAGCCATGAT
Source organism: Thermoanaerobaculales bacterium (assembly GCA_029932545.1). Lineage (GTDB taxonomy): Bacteria > Acidobacteriota > Thermoanaerobaculia > Thermoanaerobaculales > Sulfomarinibacteraceae > DAOWGJ01. Next base: position 3,430 of record JAOZPW010000311.1, read on the forward strand.
AACCGTTCGGGAGGCCTGCACAAAGGGGATCCCATTCCGGCGGCGTGCGTTTCCTGCGACTGTTGTTTTTTCTCATGATGCGCGGAGCGCAATTCGCGAGGGGCGTGGCCGAATTGGTCTTTCAATACGCCGTTAAGATCAGTGATACCTCAAGAGACCAATACGGTTCGCGCACCTCGCGCACGCGCAGACGTCATATTGGTGGGCACTGATCTACGTATGAACCGTCCAGGAACCGGTGCCGCCATCTTCGAGATCTTCGGAGAAGAGCGAGTCTGCCTCGACCGCGTCAACTGCAACGGATGTTTCTTCGATGACTGATGCTGCGCTGCTCACGGTTCCACCTTCAAAGTCGAAGGTGACAATCTGGGCAGGATGGCGCTGGTCCTGCTGGTCGACGACCATCGGGATCGACCCGCCGGGGAATTGCAGCATCGTGAGACCACCGGCCACCACCACGATGGCAGCCGCCGCAGCGAGCCATGCAAATCGGTTGTGACGATGAGGCAGTGCAATGGTGTCCAGGCCCTGACCAACGGCATTATCGACAGTGGCGAAGGCGGATCCTGAAAATTCTCGATCCATCCACGTTCGGCAGTCCGGGCAGTCTTCCAGAACCTTCTCGGCTTGAAGCCCTTCAGACTCACCGAGGTTGCCTCGAATATAATCGAAGATCAACGAGCCGTGTTCGGTGCAGTCGGGTGCGGTCATTCTCATACTCAAAACCTAGGACGTTTAAGAAGGGCCGAGGTAACGGGGGGAGAGGGGGGAGAAACACAGAGGGGGAGCAGGGGGGAGGGGGAGAGGGGGAGGAAGA
>JAOZPW010000062.1:0-13677 GCA_029932545.1 Thermoanaerobaculales bacterium
AGGGCGTGGAGGAGGACATTTTCTCTCGCAAAGACGCAAAGGAAACACAGGGTTTCGTGTTCTTTTTCTTGGCGCGAGGCCGGTGTGGATCCCAGGGGCGGGTTCCTGCAGAAAAAACACCCGGCGGAGCCGTTGTTGGCTCCGCCGGGTTAGGGTTAAAGATCCAAGGGACTCAGTGGTCCTCGGGTGCCTTCTTTGAATCGACGACGACGATGGTTTCGCCGAGTTGAGGAATCTGGCCGCCCGAACGAGCACCGCCATTTTTCTTCATCGGCGCGTCGAGATTGCGGACGAAAAAGACAAAGGTGATCATAAAGACCATGACCAGGATGTACTCGAGGCCTTTGGTTTCGAAGATGTTGACGTAGTGGAAATATTCCATGATTGACCTCCGATTACTTCCGATTGCCTTCGGTGGTCTCGCGGAGAACCGGCATTCGATAGACAACCCATCGGAAGACCCAGATCTCAGTGAAGATCACCATCAGGGTGACGACGATCTCGCCGATCGACGGGTAGTAGCGGGTAGGCAACTGCCAGTTGAAAGCAATGACCGAAATATTGAGGCGGTTGAACATGATTCCGAGCAGCGTCAGAATGGCTGCCAGGCGCACCATGCCGATTCGGCGCTGGCGGTAGCCGTGGGTATAGAGCGCGCAGGGCAGCAGGACCAAGCCGCCGACCTCTAAAATGTAGAGCCATCCCCAGCCGGTCGTAATGAAATGCCAGTGTTGGCCATGGATAAAGATGACGAACTTTATGAAAAGGTAGACATACATCGCTACCGCAGCGCCCTTGGACAGACCGAAGACGATGTCATCGAATGTATGGTGCTTCTTGGGGTCAATCTGGGTCTTGAAGACCCGGTGGCTGAGTGTGCCCTCGAAGATGATCATCGAGAGGCCGGCGAAGACGCTGGAGACCAGAAACAGCACCGGCAGGAACTCGGTGTACCAGAGGGGATGCAGCTTGGGTTTGCAGAAGAGATAGAGGGCGCCAAGTCCGCTCTGGTGGAGGGTCGAGAGAACGACGCCAAAGATAACCGTGCCAAGGGTCAGTTTGTGCAGAATTTTCTTGGCGCGTTCCAGGCCCAACCACTCGGCAACGACTGGCGAAAACTCGAGTGCTTCAGCCATCATATAGAGCATGAAGTGCCAGGAGACAAGGAAGAGGATGGAGTTGTAACCAAAGGAATTTCCGATGATCGGGTTGATGATATGCCAGGGACGTCCGAGGTCGAGAAATAGGGCGCCGGCGTAAAAGAGATAACTCAAGAAGCCGTTAAGTACGGTTGCCCGCACCAGAGACTTGTATTTGCCCGCCCGCATGATGTAGACAGTGAACGTGATGATGTAGGCGCCGCCGGCGAAGGCCACGCCTGTCATAACGTCAAAGCCGATCCAGATTCCCCACGGGTAGTCCTGGGTCAGATTGGTCACCGATCCCAGGCCGAAAGCGAAACGCCAGACGACGATGACCAGACCGGCCAGGATGGTCGGTACCGAGATGATGTTGAAGGGCGTGAAAATTGGTCCTTTGGGTTTGAGCTCCGACAGGATGAACTGCCACACCGATTGACGGGGCGCGACGGAATTTGCAGTGCTCATGAATGCCCTCCCTCGGTGTTCTCGTCACCGTCTCTGCCGGCCAGATGGTGCAGCCCGTAGAGCAGAGGCGGCCCCAAAAGGAAGACCAACGGCACCGCGTAGAGGAACTCGCGGGTATAGTCCGGATAGGTCAAGGTGCCGAGGTCGGTCCTGAACCCTAGTTGTTCGAAGGGCACCGACGAAAGGTAAAGCCAGCTGGTGCCGCCGACTTCGTGTTCGCCGTAGATATGGCGGACGTAGGTATCGGGATGGCTGTAGATGCGTACTCGTGCGATTTGCATCAGTTCCTGTTTCTTGCCGAACATCAGTGCGTCGGCCGGACAGGCTTCGACGCATGCCGGCATGCCGCCCTCTTCCAGGCGCTCGGAGCACATGATGCACTTCTGAATCTTGGGATTGATGCTTTCATACTCGAATTTGGGGATATTGAAGGGGCAGGACAGCATGCAGTAGCGGCAACCCATGCACTTGCCGCCATCCCAGGTGACCGGTCCGGTCTCCGTTTTTTCCATGGCGTTTGTCAGGCACGCGGCCGCACAGGCAGGTTGACCGCAGTGCATGCACTGTTTCTTGGCGAAAATTTCGCCCTCATCGGTTTCGTAGCGGTTGACGACGGTCCATTGATCGGTGGCCGTCGTTCGTTCGGCGTCCAGTGCATTATCATTCTTAATGTCGGGCACCGGAAGGTCGTTGGCCTCGGCGCAGGCAACCTCACACTGGCGGCAACCTATGCAGCGAGTGGTGTCGACCAGGACGCCGAAGAATTCAGGGTTGTCTTCGGTGATTTCGGTGGCCTGGGCGGTTTTGCTGACCAGGGGCGCTGCCGTAGCTGCTCCGGCCAGGGCTAGGAATTTCCTTCTGTCCATTTTTTCCTCCTTTACCGGGGGAGCCGCGGACCGGTGTGGCAGAACTCGCAGCTGGCGCTTGCGGTTGCCCCCGTGCCGATCTCGTGGCACTCCGAACAGACCCGGTGGACGACGACTTTTGCGCTCAGGGTCTGGTCTGTGATGTCATGTGACGGGTGATGGCACGTCGAACACTTCTTGGCCGGCATCGCGTGATCCTGGTCGTGGTGACACTCGGAGCAGCGGATCCAGAAGTCTTCAAAGTACTCATCGTGAGGGCTTTGCAGCTTCTCGGCATTGACCTCGTGGTGGCAGGCGATACACTCCATCTCGAAGTCATCTACGTGCATCTGGTGGGGAAATGTCACCTCTCCGATTTTGGAGGGGAAAACACAGTCCACCGGCGGCGTCTCCTCGGAGATGACCTCCTCTGCCTCCTGCGCCAAAGCCGTGCCCCATGGTGCGACCGTGATTATGAGCACAGTCAGACCGACAGCTACGGCGGTGATGGCAGGTCTTATCCTGCTCCGTGGGTGACCGGTTGGTCGAAAATATCTCGTCATTTCTTTTCTCCTTCCCAGCTATGGATTGAAACAAGACTGTTATCCGGAACGCCTGTGTGCTTGGCGCAAGCTGAACAGAACGCGGCGTCCTTGAGATCTATTTGTTCAGGCAGGCGGGACGGGCTCATCGCGCACCACGAGGCTTTGCAGTGCACGAGGCCGAGCGTATGTCCCAATTCGTGCAGGACCTCTTTGAGAAGGCGCCGGCGAAGCAGGCCGGCGTCGGATGGGTCCCCTGAATGCTCGGGGCGAAGCCGGTATTCCGAAGCGACCCCTACAGGGCCGCCGAGTTGAGCTGTGCCGAACACGTGGGTGAAGACAGGCAGGAACAGATCGACGTCGGTCACTCCTATTATGAAGACACCTGCCTCCCTTGGTTTGGCGAGTAGAGTTTCCATCAGGGCGGACACCAGGTATTGCTGTCTGGAGGGATCGAAGGCCGGCGCCGGATCGACGTGTTCCGGAGCAATCCAGACCGGATGTGCAAGAACTCCCGCCAGGTCTTCTCGAAGCACCCGGAGCATGACAGGGAGAACAGCCCCGATTCTGACCAGTTCTACACACCACGGGTCTCGCATGGTTCGGGTGTTCCCTATGGCCTTTCAATGGAGTACTTCCGCATCTTGTTGTAAAGAGTCACGCGGTCGATGCCGAGGCTCTTGGCCGCGTGGGTCACGTTGAATTCCGACATCTCCAGGACCTTGAGAATGTGTTGGTGCTCGATGGCCTGCAACGACAGATCATCGCTTGGCCCGCCGAAAGCCGCAGAGGTGGACCGGGCAATGATTGGCAGGTATTTCGGGAGGATCTCGCCTTCGTGGCAGACGACCAGGGCGCGTTCGACCGCATTGGCCAACTCCCGAACGTTGCCGGGCCAAGGATATTTGAGCAGTAGATCACGGGCCTCGGGTGAGAACTTTTCGACCCGACGACCCATCGAATGTGCGAATTTCTTCAGGAAATGCTCAGCGATCGGAAGGATGTCTTCGGGTCGCTCACGCAGCGGAGGGAGGTTGATCTGGAAGACATTGATGCGGTAGTAGAGATCCTCGCGGAAGCTGCCTTCGCGGATGGCTTCCTCGAGGTCACGGTTGGTGGCGCATACGACGCGGAAGTCGACCGGAACCTCCTGGGTGCCTCCGACGCGGATGATCTTTTTGTCTTCCAGCGCCCGCAGCAGATCCACCTGAACCCGAGGCGAAATCTCGCCGATTTCGTCGAGGAAAAGGGTGCCGCCATCGGCCAACTCCAGTTTCCCTTTGCGCAAGGCGGTCGCCCCGGTAAAGGAGCCCTTTTCGTGTCCGAAGAGTTCGCTCTCGAGTACGCCCTCAGGCAAGGCGCCGCAGTTGACCGCAACCATCGGGCCGAATGACCGAGGCCCTCTGGCGTGAATCTGGCGGGCCACCAGTTCCTTGCCGGTTCCAGACTCTCCACGGATCAGGACGGTCGCCTCCGTCGGTGCAACCGAATCGACCAAATCCAGCACCCGTTGCATCGCACGGCTGGTGCCTACGATCATCTCCGGTCTCGAGCCGTTGATCCTCTCCTTGAGGGAAACGTTCTCCTCTCGCAGGTGCACCTTTTCGCAGGCCTTTTCGACCACCCTTGACATTTCCTCGGGGTCGAAGGGCTTGACCAGGTAGTCGTAGGCCCCTTCTTTCAGAGCCTCCACCGCCGTGGACACCGAGGCGTAGGCGGTGACCAGGATGATGGCAATTTCCGGTTCGGTTTCGTGAATATGCCTTTGAAGTTCGATACCGTCCATTCCCGGCATTCGGATGTCAGTGATGACGACGTCGAATTTTTGGCGGCCAAGCACCGCCAATGCCTCCTTGCCGCCGGATGCTGTCGAAACGTCATAGCCATCCTCGGTGAACCATGCTGAGAGTGATTCCCGAACATGCAACTCGTCATCGACGATCAGTAGGCGAGGACTCCGGGCTGTCATGATGTGACCTCCTCATTGGTGCTTTGGGGCGGTAGGTTGGGGAAGAAGAGAGTGAACCGGCAACCCTTGTCTGGTGCGGTCTCGAGATCGACGCGTCCGCCGTGTCGCTGCATGATGCCGTAGACGACAGACAGGCCGAGGCCGACTCCTGATCCCTGTTCCTTGGTTGTGTAGAAAGGCTCAAAGGCGTGCTGGGCAACCTCAGGAGTCATGCCGGGCCCGTTGTCGGCAACCTCGATCTCGACGCCCTCGGGGATGGGTCGAGTGTCCATGGAGATCTGGCCGCCGTTTTCCATCGCCTGGCATGCGTTGATGAGAAGGGCCATCAGTGCCTGCTGGATCTGCGACGGGTCACCAACGATTTCTGGTTGTTCTTCGGAAAGTGTGGTTTGCGCGGTGATATCGGCCAGCTCAATCTTGTGGTGGACCAGGAACAGGGCCTTGTCCACCAGAGAGTTGACATCGACCTGAGAGAAGTGGCCTGGCCTGCGCCGAGCGAACGCCAGGAGTTGGCTGACGATCTCGCCACAGCGTGTTGCCTCCGAGGCAATCGACTCCAGGTATTCAAGGTTTTCAACACACTCGTCGGTCAGGTCATCCTGTTTCTTGAGTCTGCGGACGACGATTTTGGCGTAGGTGACCACGCTGGCCAGGGGATTGTTGATCTCATGAGCCACGACGGCGGCCAGCTTGCCCAGCGAGGCCATTTTCTCAGCTTGCAGGATCTGGTCCTGGGCGTGATCCAGCTCCCGTGTCTTTTTGGCGACCCGTTGTTCCAACGTCTTTCCCCACTCCAGAAGTTCCTCTCGAGCAGTCTCCAGATCCCTGGCCATCAAGTTGAAGGTCTTGGCGAGCATTCCCAGTTCATCGTTGGAGATTTCCGGAACCCGTGCAGAAAGATCACCGGAGGCGATTCGTTTGGTCTCCTTGATCAGTTTTCGAACGGGACGGTGGACCAGCCGGTGGACCGTCCAACTGGTGACGCCGACCACAAGGAGAATTCCGATCAGGCTGGCGGCCAGGATCTCGATGGCACTTTCCTTGCGGGCAATGTCATAAGGCTTCATTGCAAGATTGACGTCGAGAACGCCGAGCAGCAGGTCCTCCCCTGGATGCACATGACAGGAGGCATTGGCACAATCCGTTTCGTTCTTGATCGTCTGGGTGATGCCGAGGATCCGTTCCCCGGCCCGGGTCAGTACCCGGGCTCTCTCAGCGGTCGGCAGGCTTTCTGGCGGATGGTATTTCTGATGACAGCCGATGCATTGCTCGTCCCGAGGATCGAGCATGGATCCGACCTCAGAGAGCTCTGTCGAATAGGCAATACGCCCGCCCTTTTTGATGACCCGGATCCGTTCGATATTTCGTTGCTCTGCCAGTGTGTCAATGGTGTGCTGAATTTGATCGCGATCATTGAGGAGCATGGCCGACCGGGTGGCGCCAACGACCATGTCCGCCACCTGGGCGCCGTTGAAGCGTAGGATCCGGGTCGCCGAACGCTCCTGGATATAGAGGCTGAGAATCGCGGCCCCGCTGAAGATTGCGATCAGCATGGCCGTGATTAAGATCGTGAGTTTTCCGGCAACCGTATCTCTCATATTTCTTCCCTTCGACTGCACGGAACAGGGGCCGGATCCGCCCATCCCCGAGGAGGAGGCAGCCGTCGTCGGCCCTGTAGTGCAGAAGTTGTGCCAATTTGAAATTTTGACTGAAAATACTGATGGAACAACGAAAACGCTGGTGTATCCATGAGAACAGTATCGGTCCTTGCGTTGAAAAAATCAACACCTTTGCGAGATTGATTGTTGAATTGTTCTGCTAAGTCGCATGAAGCTGGAGGATATCAACGTTGAAAAAATTATCACCTAACAGTTGAGATTCTCAACAGGCGCCTCGGGCAGAACACAGTTGAACCGCCAAGAGAGCAAAGGGCGCCAGGGAAACACCCGGTACTCCGCTGGTGTTGATGCGCTCGTTATTCAGGGGACTCACCGGCGGCTCACAGTTTCCAGTTTCTTACGGGCTTGAGGCAACAGTTTCTGTGGACTCGGTTGTCCGTGCCGGCATTCCCGCTTCAAGGGACCACGACCATCCTCGGGTATTTCCCGAGGCAAAGTCATCTGAGAAGAGCGGAAGGGGCGGACAGTCGACCAGTTCGATTTCGAACAACGTCGGCCAGAACTTGCCGGTGACGAAGAGGCGTCCGGTCGCCTCGTCAAAGGCGATGCCGTTGAGGACCTCGGCCCTTTGCCGTTCCGGGGGCAGAAGGCCCGTAAGATCGATCCAGGCAATGACCTGTCCTGAATCCGGTCTGATCCGGGCGATTAGATCGGTCTGGTACACGTTTGCCAGGATTTCCCCGTGGATGAACTCCAACTCGTTGAGGGAGCTGATCGGGTTCAGTCCATCCCGAACCTGGATCTGCCTGATGGTATCGAAGTCTTGAGGGTCTCTGAAGGTGAGATAGCTCGTCCCGTTACTCATGATCAGACGGTGTGCGCCATCGGTCAGTCCCCAACCGGATCCGGTGTAGGTGAACTGATCGACCAGTTCGAATGAAGCCCTGTCGTAGACGAAGGCGATTTCGGAAGTCCACGTTAACTGGATCAGTCGGTCGTCGAACAGGGTGAGGCCCTCTCCGAATACGTCCGCTGGAAGCAGGTGGGTCTGTAAGACCGTACCGGTTTCGAGGTCGACGCGACGGAGAGATGACGAACCGGTGATGCCGGTGCTTTCATACAATGTCCCATCTCGAAAGAGGAGGCCCTGGGTGTAGGCGCCTTCGTCGTGAGAGTAGGAATGAACGACTGTGTAGCCGCAGACAGGTGTAGTCTGCGCTTCACTGGTCGAGGCGATAACTCCAGCTGTTATTGCAAGGACAGCAGACAGCCAATGGCCTGCGCGGTTCAACAGACTATTCCACGGTCAGAAGCCAGGCGGCAAGGACAGCCAGATCTTCGTCGCTTGAGTCTGTGACCGGTTGCATCTTCAGATCATACTCAGCGTCCTGCGCCTTAAGGCGGGCGTCGTTCTCAACAACCGGTTTTGGATCCCGAAGATAGGTGACCATGGACTGCGGGGAGCCCCAGTGCTCGCTGAGCCCCTTGACCGTGGGTCCATAGCGATTGCCCTCAAGGTTGGTCCCGTGGCATCGGGGACAGCCCAGATCGCCGTACAGGGTCTCGGGGTCCGGAGGACCGCAGGCTGTTGAGAGTAGAGCGGCGATCGGCAGGATCAGAGCACCCAAGCGTTTCATGACTCCACCAGATGGTCGGCTTTGGCGGCGCACAGAAAGTCGTTACGGCTGAGCCCTTTGACGGTGTGTGTGTTGTAGCTCAAGGTGCAGGCGTTGTAGCCAACGATCATTTCCGGGTGGTGATCTTCGCGGTGGGAGATCCAGGCGACTGCGTTGACGAATGCCATTGTCTGGTAGTGATCTTCGAATTGGTAGGTTTTCTCGATGCAGCCGTCACCGGTCGCCCAGTCGTCAACGTGGGACAGGAGGTGTCCGATGTCGTGTTCAGAAAGTGCGGGCGTGCCCTCGGGGATCGGTCGGCAAGGTTCCATCACCATCGTGTTGTCGCACATAGAAACCTCTTAGCCCTTATCCTTCGAGCCGCGTGGGGTGATCAGAGGCATCGGAAAGGTCGAGACCTTGCCCTCGCCGTTGCGAATGCGTCCGGAGCCGGCGCGGTCGACCTGGTCGATACGGATGATCGAGTGGATCGGGATGAAGGTGCGCCTGACGCCCTTGAATTCGTTCTTGAGGCGATCTTCAGAGGAGTCGATCAAAATCTGTGACCGTTCGCCAAAAATCAATTCCTCAACCTCAATGAAGGCAAACATTTCGCCTTGGCCGACGTTGCGGGCGTAGATCTCGTAGACCTCGCCCTGGTTCATAAAGGAGATGCGGTAAATGGGATCGTCATTCATCGGGGTGAAGGTAGCATAGAAGCTCTCAGCTATCAGCTATCAGCTATCAGCTCTCAGCTCTCAGCTATCAGCTCAGGCGCCTGCAACAATCATGAAATAGCCACAAAGAGGCACGAAGAGGCACAAAGAGAGAAGCCAAAGGGAAATCGTTCCCACCGATACCGGTGCTGACCGAGCACGGGCGCAGTCTGCGGGTGACGGGTATGACCCACTCATTGCTGCTTCGAGGACGCAGGGCCACCATTTTTTCTGTTGAGGATTCTAAGGAGGAACGCCAACTCACTACCGACGAAGCGCCTGAGGGGCTCGAACTCCTGGCCTGGCTTTCGGACCACGAGGAACGGCCGATTCCGAGCTTTACGGAAGCTGCACCTCTCGAGATCGATCCCGAGGCACTGGATGAGCTTCGTGAGCTCGGCTACCTCGAGTGAAGGTATTAGCGACCAGCCTCTTCGCCCTGTTACCATATGCGCCCCGGCATTCCGGGGTGGAGGAACGATGACCCTAATTCGAGTGGCACATTCGCCTGATTCCGACGACGCATTCATGTTCTACGCCTTGGCGAAGGAGTTGATCGACACCGGCGCCTACCGGTTCGAACATGTTCTCTCCGACATCGAGACCCTCAACACCAAAGCCTTCGAAGGCACTTACGAGGTGTCGGCAGTTTCGATCCACGCCTATGCTCACCTCGACGATCGTTATGCCCTCCTGAGTTCGGGTGCGTCGATGGGTGATGGTTATGGGCCGATCGTTGTTGCCCGCAAAGACATTGAGTCCAAGGATTTACGGAGGTGTGTGGTTGCCGTTCCCGGGAAACTGACCTCGGCGGCGTTGGCCCTTCAGATGTGGATGCCTGGCCTCAAGACTGCCGTGCTGCCTTTCGATGCGATTGGTCCGGCCGTGATGGCCGGGGAGGTCGATGCCGGCGTGGTGATCCACGAGGGGCAGTTGACCTGGAAAGACGAAGGCCTCCACCTTGTTCAGGACCTTGGAGTGTGGTGGCACGAGGAGACCGGTGGACTGCCCTTGCCCTTGGGCGGCAACGTGGTCCGTCGCGATCTGGGAGAAAAGGCAATCACAGAGGTCTCCGCACTCCTGAGAGAGTCCATTGAGTTCTCTCTCAGCCATCGTGAGCTGGCCCTGGACTATGCCCTGGACTACGGTCGAGGCCTCGATCGAGATAGGGCCGACCAGTTTGTCGGCATGTACGTCAACGAACTGACGGTCGACTACGGTGAGCGGGGTCGGAAGGCCATGCGGTTGTTCCTTGAAAGGGCTCACGTTCAGGGGTTGATCCCAAAGGTGCCGACTTTAGATTTTTGCTAATGTGAGGCCGGGGATGAAGCGCCGGCTCCGTGTGCTTATTGGCTTTCTGGGGTGTTGGTCTGTGTGGCATTCTCGAAGCCAATAATCCCACGAACCCGCCGCTAGAGGCGCTTCGCGCCAGGGATATTTCTAACCCGAGGATACGCGAAGCGTATCTAACAGGATCCTGAAGGGCAGAGGCCACGAGCCCTCTCCAACTCCCTGTTCTGTAATAGGCCTATGCCCTTCAGGATCCTATGTTCTCGTACAGCTCCCAGAACTGCTTGGCCACCTTGTGGCGAGGCGCCAGGTAGGGCAGGGGCATCGCCGCTTCGTGGCTTTCCCTGACCTTGACCGAAGCGGACAGGTAGGGCTCGAGCACCGGCAGTTCATCTTCGAGCAGTTCGTCAACCAGGCGCTGGGGGAGGCGGGCACGAGCCTGGAATTGATTGACGATGATACCTTTGACATCCAGTCCGGGATTATGATCCTCGCGGACCTCCTCGACGTCTTCCAGCAGGTTGTAGAGAGCGCGCCGTGAGAAATCGTCACAATCAAAGGGAATCAGGCAGCTGTCGGCTGCGATCAGCGCGGAGAGTGTGAAGAAATTCATTGCCGGCGGTGTGTCCAGGAATACGGCGTCATAATCGTCGAGGTCGTTGAGGGCATCGCGGAGCTTGTAGATCTTGTGCTTGGCCTCCAGCTTGGACTGCAGGTCTTCGAGATCTCGGCTGGCCGGCATGATATGAAGGTCTTCAAAGCGGGTATGGTGAACGAACGACTTGGCGCCGTCCTTGAATATGCTGAACCCCAATGATTGTTCAAAGAGCCCAGAAATGTTGGGTTTCAGATCGTTGGCCTCGTCGCCCAGAAGATAGTGGCTGGAGTTCGCCTGGGGGTCGAGGTCAACAACGAGGGTTCGGTGGCCCTGCAAGGCACTGACCGCGGCGAGGTTACAGGCGATCGTGCTCTTGCCGACACCGCCTTTTTGATTGAATACGACCCAACGCATGGAGGCCTCCTAGGGTGAAGAGGCGTATCTGTGCCCTCTTCGAAATGCACTTGAAGCAAAGTACACGGAATGCCGCACTGCGTCAAGATCTAAGGAGGGGGAGCAGGGGAGCAGGGGAGAGGGGGAGGAAGGATGAAGGGGAAGGACGCTTTTTCAAAGAAGGGTCATCATTTCATCCTCCCAGCGTAAAATAGTCTCATGGGAATGGATTCGTCCACCACCTCGTCTTCCAGTGCGCGGCGACGCCAATCGCCTGGCTCTCCGGTGCTTCTTTGGGTTATCGTCAGTGTGGTGATCCTGGTCGTTGTACTGGTGGCGACCCGGTCGGCGGAGGAGGACCCCCCTTTGGTCACCCCAACACCAACCGTCCTGCCCATCGACAGCCCGACTCCGATTCTGCCGACTCCAACGCCGACTCCGACTCCGACACCGACCGTGATTCCGGCGGAGGGACCGACTCCGATGCCGACTCCAACTCCGACTCCCACTCTGATTCCTCTCCCGACTCGACGACCTCCACGGGTACCGGACGAACCGCCGCATTGCGTCGCCGTTCGGTGGGCTATCACGGAAAACACACCGCGACTGGGGCACAATTTTGTCGAGATCGAGGTGACGAATCATTGTGATCGGGATCTCAAGCCCGACGACCTCTGGTTCGAAGTCACTGGCTGGAGGCATGGGGGTCTGGTCCAAAGTGTCCGGGCGAAGCCATACGAAGGGGCGAGGCGCGAGCGAACGACGACCCTCGCCGTCGATCTGCCGGGATCAGTCGATTGGTATGACGAGATCACAGTGAGGCTGTTGCCTTAGAGCTCGAATTTGGGCAATTTGCCCAACGACAATTAAAACTGGGATGTCCAGTTCTAGTTGTCGTCGGGCAGCAATTCGTCGAACGAATTGCATGGGGGAGGGTGCCGTGCTGGTTCGATGAAAATCAAGAGCGCCCTCTCGGACGGGACGTGCCTCTAAGATTAGTCAAGGTCTTTTCTTCGAAGAATTGTCCTTCCCCCGTCGTCGTTGGTCCGAAGAATTAAATAGTGTCCCCTATAGAATTCTCACATCCTCGCCAAGATCGCTCTGGCTTTCGACGTCAGCGCCGACGTGCTCGTCTTCGACGATAGCGGCGGCGTCGCCGCCCAGAAACTCGGCACGGCGCTACTGAGACGTTTCGAAAGGGTGATTGAGCTTCCCGAAAGGGAACGCGACGCCGTTCTCGTGCTCATCGATTCCGTCATCGCAAAACAGGCGATTCGTGAGGTTATTCAAGGGTGAGAAGAACAAACCCAGGGGCGTGAGCCCCTGGGCTAATCAATCAAGAAGTACCGGAAGTATCTGACCTGTCACCTGTTGATGAGTATTTGACCTGTCACCGATGTGGCGCAGGGAAGTCGGTATGTGGATCCTTTCCGGAATTGGTGACACAGTTCCCATCCCGAAAGACAATGTCTCGGTCGAACAAACCTCTGATGTCGACCTTTGCCATCACGGAGTACTGACTGGTATCAGGAAAATCGAGTACACCATCACGGCCGGGAGATACGACGATGTATCGCGCACTTTGATCATTTGTGGCCCTGAATACGCGAATATCATTGCCCCATGCGTCGAGTCCGTCTCTGACGCTCATGACAATGTCCGCAATCTCACCGTCAGAAAGTTCATCGCCAGATTCCGCAATCTTATTCTCGATCCTCTTCCCAATAGCGTATACGTCGGAGAAAGTATCGATTTGCTTCTGCCGCCCCACGATATTCCACCGGCCGCATGACGCCAGTGTCGCGAGGATGGCACCGAGCAACAGCAATAAAAGAAAACCCTTAGCGTTCACGGTGTAGCCCCATTCTCCTTATCAGCGAAACTGTAGTTTTCCATTGACACGGATGACCTCGCTGTTCACAGCTTGAACCTTCTGGGTCTCTTCTTTTTCCGGTTCAAATACAACGGTCGCCCTGACGAGACTGCTGAGTGCCCCTCCCTCCAACTCGCGCTGCAAGTTTGCGGGCCGATCGAGGACCAATCCTCTTCCGGGGTTTGATCCCTCTGGCACGACACCGCCGGATTCGAGCACGTTACCGGCCGCGGTTGTACAGTTCTCCCTGCTGAACAGAAGACCACGCCACACGCTCTCCGTATCTACGCCCCCACTTGGGTTGGCAGCGATGAAATCCAGCATCGCATTGTCCTGTTCGGCTGAGGTGCTAAGAACATACATTCGCACCTCGCGGCCCTGGCTAGCATATTGCTCAAGAAAACCGCCTACCCCGTTATCAAAACCGATCCGAGAACCTTCGCTAACCCCCGCTGCACGCCCATCACGAGTTACATAGGCTGCGGAATGCCCTTGGGCCGCAAAGAAATCCCGGAAAACATTCCCGCCAGCGACAGTGAAAACCAACGTCTCCCGACCATCCGGATCCACAAGCGAGATCGGATTATTCAAAACATACGAGTACCGATT
>JAOZPW010000062.1:13687-15510 GCA_029932545.1 Thermoanaerobaculales bacterium
GCATTTTTAGGCGACTATCGAAATTCATCAAAAACAGCTAGAAGAACCCCAGCCTTGCCTTCGTCGTCCAAACAAGTATCATCGGAAAAAAATTTCCTCTTGAAACGGAAATAGTCGGTTCGAGCAACCACCAAAGAGAAACCCTGTTTTTCCGAGATACAATATCTAAAATACGGAATCAACACTAGAGCCTTGAATCGGTACTTGTTTGACGGAATAATGTAGTCCTGATTAAGAACATTCCCGTAGTTGACTTTTGCACATATCTTTCGAAAGCAAATTTCCGGCGAACGATCCACTATCATGAGTTTGAGTCTTCTAAATTCATCTTCGGAAAGATCGTCTTCAGGAGTCAAATTTGAATATTCGAGGACACGATATTCTTTGAACACCATCATCGCCCTAACAGAAAATATGACAAACAAAATACCTATGAAAAGCATAAACAGTCTTACAACCGTTCTCAGAGTCGAAATCGAACGATCATCGGGAGTAGATGAACAAAACGAAGAATCGGCCGTCATTGTTAATTACCTCTTTACAATACCTCTTACTGAGGAATCCAAAATCTCAAGACACCATTTTTGCGAACGACTTCACTATTGACAACCTGCAAAGGATCTGAGGAATGAATCACAGAGATCAGCCCTCCAAGAACACCTTCCGAGTCTTCTCCTGGTTTAAGAATGGCTTCAACGGTAGCATTCTGATCGTTCAGGAGGTCGAACGCCATGAATGTCGGATGACCTGAAGCGATTTCAACGGAGGCAGCCGAAAATGCTCTTGAGACGTGATCCGTACAAATCGGAAATGACTCATTCACAAATCCTTTAGGATGATAAAGGGATATTCCCCCATGTGGGAGGTTTTGCAGGTAGTCAAATATTCGACTCTCTTGTTCGGCGGTAAGTGAATAATCGAACACACCCACTGTATGGCCAGTTTTGACATATGAAAGAGCAGTTCGGTAGCCTACCGTGCCATCCCCAAGCGTTACATCTGCCCCAGGATACTGACCTTTTACTGATAGCGTAATTTCCCCGCGAGATGTGTACAGAGAAAGGTAGGTGTGATCAATCCCCGGTCCTGAAACCCAGAATACCTTTGTCGCCCTGCCATCCGGATCTACCAGCTTCATCGGATTGTTTATCACATAGCTGTAACGGTTGAAGCTCTGGGACGACGCTGTGTTGCCAAGTAACGAGTCCACAGAAACAAACCGCGCCAACCCGGCCGAGTAATAGCGTTGGTGCATGTAATCCAACTCACTCGAAGCCGTCCCGAGGTCCCTTTCATGCCCGGTAAACAGATGTGATGTCCCGGGTACGGCCCCCCCGCTGTCTTTCAACGCACCGAAGGGCTCAAACGTCATCCAATCGACGAGGTAACCGTCATCATCGAAGAGGACCTTGGGACTGCCGAGGTGATCGGGAGCGATGAAGTGGACTCTGTCGGGCGCGGTCTGGTGGCTGAGTTCGGCGATCTGTCGCGCGCCGAGAAAGAGGTAGTCAGCGACGAGTCCAAAGTCGTCAGTGCCTGGGATATTCCGCCACTCGGAAACTGTCTTACCGACCTCATCCCGCACGTATGCGGTCGCCTCGACTCCGGTACCGGCGTCATGCCATTTGAGTACGCGTTCACCTGCGGCATCGTAGGCGTAGCGCCAGGTCGTCGAGGCGCCTCCGCCGACATCGACGCTCTCCTTCAGCCGGTCATCTTCGCTCCAGTCGAATTCCTTTTCCCTCAAGGGGCCGATGGCCGGCTGGTGTTCAAGGTTGCCTCGGCCGTCCCAGGTCAGGCTGACGGTTGATTTGGACTGAGCG
>JAOZPW010000312.1 GCA_029932545.1 Thermoanaerobaculales bacterium
TGTTTCATATAGTCGGTCAGTACCACCCCGACGATCTTCGGACTGAGGTACTGCTCTCCCTTTTTCACCGCTTCGATCGCCTTGATCAGCTGGTCGTAGGCGCAGTCCTTGAGAACGAAGGCCCGGGCGCCGACTTGGATCGCCTGGCGGACCACAATGGGGTCGGACGACATCGAAAGGAAGATCACCTTGCACGTCGGATTCTCCGTCAGAATCTGTCTCGTCGCCTCGATCCCGTTAAGGACCGGCATCTGGAGATCCATGATGACAATGCCGGGCTTGAGTGTTCTCGCCAGGTCAACGGCCTGGCGTCCATCCTCAGCCTCCCCAACGACCTCGATACCGCCTTCTTTCCCCAACAAGACCCGAAGGCTATATCGGAGAATCTGGTGGTCGTCGGCAAGGAGAATTCGCGTCATCAGCCCCACAATAGCAGTGTCCGCCGGGGAAGCTCTCAGCCATCAGCTCTCAGCCCGACAACAAGAATCACGCGCTGAACTAACCCGGAGCCGGAACCAAAAGGAAGCGACCGCCTTTACCCCGAGCCCGAGCCGTTACCGTTGTCGTTCCCGATATGTGCTTTTCACTGCCCCGCGAAGCCAGACCCAGGCAACCGTTCCTGTAGGTCTTTCTTTTGGGGTTCAATCCGAAGACAGTCGGTAAGGGTAACGGTAACGGCTCGGGCTCGGGCTCGGGAAAACACCACGGGATGCGATCATCGGCAAACCCTCCAATTACAACCATTTGTAGTACGTCGGCTTGGTTTGTTGCGAACAGCCGAAAGCTCCTAACGCACCACCCGATAAAGAACCGTCGACCCCTGTCGCGCCCAGAGGACCACGCCGGGCACCCCTTCGAATGGATCGTTCGCGCGCAACCCGTAGGTCGTACGTTCGAGGTCACCAAGCACAACCCAATTGATCCCGTAACGATCCAGGACCCTCCGCCGCTCACCCGCATCGGACCTGGAATAGATCGTTTCCAGATCACGGACACGGTCTTCAATCGCAACCAGGTTCTGACCCCGTTGCCGCAGATGCCACTCCCATCCGACAACGGTCGGCAGCCCCGTGTGCATGGCGATCCTGGTGAACTGACGGTAGCTGGGACCGGCAGCTTCGGCGACCACATCACCAGGACGTGCCGCACCGTTGAGTGTGGTGATCAGAAAGGCGTCCGACGGGTCACTGTGGAGAAAGGATCTTCCATCCAGGGTCGGACGCGGTGATGCTTTTCGCGGCTGCAGCCAGCCCTGTGCAATACCAAGTGGAAGATTGACCAGTGCGACCGGCACCAACATGAGGAAGACCGGAAGGACCACAGTGAGCATTCGACCCCGGGCTCGCAACAGCACGATCGCCGTCGCCACTCCCAGTAGCAACCAGGCGCCGTTGTAGATCTTGAAAATCGTATTCATGCGATCCATCAGCGTCAGTTGTTCGGCCAGGGCGACGACGACCATCGCAGAACCCGCCAGCGACCAGGCGGTCGCCAGCCATCGGTCAGGCGTCCACCTGATCATGGTTAGAAAAAGTGCCGCAGCCGCAAGAGCCAGCGCAGCCGCTGATGACCCAAAAGCCAATCCGAGCGCCGCCCCCGCCGCCGCAAGAACTCCCGTAATTGCCAGATCCTTCCAGGGCCGAATGATCGCTGCTGCAGCCAGGGGCGCCAGGAAAAAACCGAAGTGCCTGAGAACCGCCCACCACGGTGCAAAGTCCACCTGAGTCAAATACACCAGGGAACGTCCTCCCACCCCACTGTCACCACCCAACCAGGTCCCCAACTCCACCAGAAACGGAGCGCACGCGACGGCACAAAACACTGCCGCCATTCCCAATCGAGTGAGGGCGTTGATGGGCTTCGGAGCGACGGCCACAACGGCAAGAAATAGCGACCCGGCGAACACGGGGAGATCCCAGGGATTGGTTGCAACCAGCACTGCCGCTGCCAGACCACATATCATGGCCGCTCCAACCCAGCGTCGATCGGAAACCCGGAGAACCACCCAGGCCCACAGGCCTGCCGCAATCATCACCGGCAAGGCGACAAAGTGCGCATGCAAGTCGGCAAAGAGGGCGGTCCAGAGCGGATATTCGGTGATGGCATAGCCGGGAATGACCCTTGAAGTCGCCCACCACAGGTCAAACCACCGTCCGGCCCGTGCCAAATTCAGCAACCAGGGCCAGGCAAGGTTGCCGACCAACACAACGCCGAAAGGCATCAGGAAAAACCAACGCCTCCGTCGCCTCCGAGCCACCAGCAGGCCGAGGGCCGCAAGGGGCGCCGCCGCCAGGGCGGGCACGGTCGCGCACATCAAATTGTAGGCAACCCCGGTGTCCACACCGACAACCAGCGTCGGGAAAGCCGCCAAGACATCAGCAAAATAGTAATAATGCAGCTCTTCACCCGCCATCCACGGCTCACCCGGCGGCCACTGTGAAGCACCGACAAAGGCGTTGAAGAACGAAAAATCCATCGGCTTTTCACCCCAGTCAATCGCAGGATTGAAGAGCCGAACCACCAGAAAAAGGGCGAATACACTGGCGAAGACCGCAGTTACGGCGATCATGCCTCGGCGCCTGGAAACCACGACGCGCCGCACCTCAGCCCACCGCCCAATCGCCATGGCCAGTGCGCCGAGGGTCAGGGCGCCCACGATCACGGTCGCCGATACCGGCCCAACCGGAAGGCTGAAAATCTCGGAGCCGAGCCACAAGACCCAGGCTGTGACGATCCACCCGGTCGTGACGGCCAACCCCAAACCGGCGTCGGGCCAGAAACGAAGCCAAGGCAGGAGCAACAGCCACGCCGAGCAGGCCACAAGGACGAAGAAAGCCAACCAAATCCCGACGGCGAGAACCTGACGAGCCATCGTCGGGCTCGGTGGAATGTGACGCGCCGGTTCGACGAAACGACGATCGAGGGCTGCGGCACTCAAACTGTCGAGATCAACCCGAGGTTGCCGGCTCAACTCCGCCAGCAGCTCAGCGTCCGTCTCACCCACTCTGCGAAGTACAACGACCCTCGGAAACTCATAATTGACGAAACTCTCGTCCGCCCGTTGCACCGGCGCTCTCAGACCCGCGAGACGAGGCGCCCTCGAGGCGGTCGCCGCAACCTCAAACCCCGCTTCTCCCGCCAGAAGTAATCGGTAGAGCCTCGAAGTCCTCGGATAGCGGCCCGGATTGGCGAGGACCGTCCTCCGCACTCTGTTGGAAGTCAGAATGACCCAGTCGGCCTCGGCCAGGGTGGTGCACCATGCCATGACCTTGGCGTCGTCATCCGGCAGATTGTAACTCTCGAGGTTCACGCCCCCACCAGCCCCGATGAGACCCAGGTGCTCATCCCAGTGTTCCCAAGCAACAACGTCCTCAGTGCCGACGACCGTACGCAGCCACGGTGCCGCCGTCGCGAAAGGATGGGGTTCAACAAAGGCCCAGAGATACGCGATGCCCCATACCGCCGTCAATCCCAGCACGGCAGCTCTGATGCGTCGCCCCGCATCTCCACGAATCCTGGCGAGAAACCATGCCGCCACCAGAGTCAGGGGGACGACAAGGGGCGCCCAGTAGCGCAGAAACTTGACCTCGAGAGTGCTGAGCCTGATCGCCATCGGGATCACCCAGGCCAAGAGAAGAACCAGGAGCAATGAATCATCCGAAAAACGACCCTGGAAAAATTTCCGCCACCGGCGGGCCATCAGGATGGCGCCCAACGCAACGCCCCACAATGCCGCCACCGTCAACGCCGGTCCCAGGGCCCATAGACCCAATTCCTTCAAGGAGTAGAGCACCGGTGTCGTCGACGCGTAGATTCGAACGTAGGGCAAATCCGACGCGCCCGAAACCATGGCAATCTGCTCACTGAGGCCACGGAGAAATCCCGGGTTCAAATGACCCGACCACGGACGACCACCTTCAAAGGCCCAAGGTTGCCCCAAACCAAACGCCAGCATGCCTCCCACTACGACCGGGAAGATCAGCCATGCCGTTGTCCCCTTTTTTGACCGGATGACGGCACAGACAATGGCCACCACCAGGGGCAAGAACAGAGCCAACGACGAGATTTTGACTGCCAGGGACGCGCCGACCATCGCTCCGGCGACCAGGGCCCACGGCCAGGAGCCGGCGAAGCCGGAGCTACGAGGAAAGGAGGGGGAACTTAGAAATTTTGAATTTTGAATTTTGAATTTTGAATTAGAAACCCCTAATCCCTGATCCCGAACCCCTAAA
>JAOZPW010000313.1:0-3899 GCA_029932545.1 Thermoanaerobaculales bacterium
AACCGGTCGGCCCGATTGACCAGGAGGGTGTTGGCATTGGGAATGTCCAAACCATTTTCGATGATTGCAGTGGCCAGCAACACATCGGCTTCATGTTCGTAGAAGGCGTGCATGGCCTTTTCCAGTTCACGCTCACCCATTTGGCCATGGGCGACCACGACCCGAGCCTCCGGCACCACTGTTCGAAGCCATTGGGCAATGGCGCCGATCGAGCGCACCCTGTTATGCACAAAAAAGACCTGCCCGGCCCGCTCCAATTCGTGCAGAATCGCTTCCCGAACGATGTCTTCAGAGAATTCAAGAACCGTGGTTTCGACCGCCTGCCGGTCCCGAGGCGGCGTTTCGATCAACGAGATGTCTCTCAGACCTGAGAACGCCATGTTCAGGGTGCGGGGAATCGGAGTCGCGGACATCGCTAAGACGTCCACCTCGGTCCGCATTTTTTTCAGACGCTCTTTTTGTGCCACCCCGAAGCGCTGCTCCTCATCGAGGATAACCAAGCCGAGATCCCGAAATTGAACACCGCCGGCCAACAACCGGTGGGTCCCGATGACGATGTCGATTCGGCCGTCTTTGAGTTCCTGGACGATCTCCTTGGATCGTGCCGGAGGAACGAAACGACTGAGCATCTCGACCTCGACCGGGAAGCCGGTCATTCGCTCCCTGAAGGTCTCCATGTGCTGTTCAACCAGGATGGTTGTCGGCGCCAGCACCGCCACCTGCTTGCCGTCAAGAACGGCCTTGAATGCAGCCCTGATGGCAACTTCGGTCTTGCCGAACCCAACATCCCCACACAGAAGCCGGTCCATCGGCCGGGAGCTCTCCAGATCACCTTTGATATCCACGACGGCCTGCGCCTGGTCTGTGGTCAACTCCCACGCGAAGGCCTGTTCGAACTCCTTCTGCCATGGAGAGTCCGGAGAGAAAGCAAAGCCTGTGGCCGCCCGGCGTACGGCAGCCAGGCGAAGGAGCTCCGCCGCCATTTCTCGTACGGCTTTCTTGACTCTCGCCTTCCTCCTGGCCCACGTGGCACCCCCCAAACGATCCAGTTTTGGATGGCTCTCGACCTCACCGGAGGCGTATTTCTGAATCAGATCGGCCCGCTCGACCGGCACCATCAAGCTGTCGCCTGCTTGGTACTCCAACGACAGCATCTCCGTATGACGCCCCTCGACCGCGACACGACGAAAACCGGTGAAGCGCCCGATCCCGTGATCCATGTGCACGACCAGGTCCCCGGGTTTGAGGTCACGAAGGTCCGAAGTAAATGCAGCGATCCCCTTGCGACGGGGCCTCGGGCGGGGCACGGCCGTCAAGGAACGACGCCCGTAGACTGCGAGGCCTCCGTCCCAGATGAAACCCTCTCGGACACCACACCGGCAGATGGAAACCTCGTTCGGCCCCGGTATGCCGTCTACGGGAACGACCTCCCCGCCTTCCAGTAATTGGGTAAAACGCCGCTCTTCACCCTCAGTTGCAACGGCTAGAATCTGCACGAAGTCCTCGGCCCGCCGCCGCCGGATGTTCGGGACCAGGTCGGGGATGCGCCGGACAAAACTCTCGATGGGATGGGTCTGCAAACGCCACCACCGCGTCGTCCCGTCCCCCACCTCCAGCCGTTCGATCCGAAGATCCGGCTTCTCGATCTGTACCCTCAATCCCTCTGTATCGATCAGCAGGCGCGACGGATCGGGCAGATGCACGCCGCGCTCGTCCTGCGTCCGCCATTCCCGGCCCTGCACCTTGAACCACCGTTCCATCTCACCGAGCACCTCGTCACGATCGCAAACGATGAGCGAGCTGCCGAGATCCAACCAACTCAAGGCCTCCGACTCGAGCAAATGGCAGGCACCCCACCAGAGGCGCCGCTCGACCCCGGATCGTATCTGAGAGGCCAGGGCCGGAAACTCGGACTCCAGCAGAGCCGCCAGACGGTCAGTGCGGTCATCCGAGAAGGGGAAGAGATCGAGGGGTAGGATCTCCAGCGCCTCAACGTCACCTTCGACGCCTCTCTGGTCCGTCGGGTCAAAACGCCGGATTCGATCGATGCGAAGATCGTCCATTTCCAGGCGGAATGCCGTCTCTCCTCCCGTATGGACATCAATAACCGAGCCCCGGATGGCACAGTCTCCAGCCTCCTCGACCAGGTCCACCCGCCGGTAGCCTGCGACCGCCAAGCCGTGGGCCAGATCAACGGTGTCGATTTCCTGACCCGGACTGAGCCTCAGGGTTGTCACCTCAACTGAGGATGGCCGAGCGATCGGCGCCAACAAGGCTCGGGCCGGCACGACGATGAGATCGATCTCGTCCCGGGCGATCAGGTCCAACAGGCGAACCGCCTCCAGCCGGGAGGCCAAAGGTGGTTCGACTCCCTGGTAGATCGAAGCCAGATCTTCGGGCACGACCCCAGTTCTGAGGTCAGGTCGAAGCAGGGCGAGAACCGCAGCAAATTCCTCTGCCTCAGCGGCATGAGGCACGATGATCAGGGTCCGGCCGCCTGCAAAGAACGCCCGATCGATCGCAGCGGGCACCAGGGCCCTGGCTCCGGGAACAATGCCGCCGATCGCCAGATCCGGCAGGCCCCGGCACATCGCCTCGGAGAGGTCTTGGAGGTCGGGAAGGGGCAGGTGGGGGGAACTCATTGGGCGCCCGGCTCGAAGAAGAGGGGGTTAGAGGAAGGATGAAGGATGAAGGATGAAAAAGTTTTCAATTACTCTTTGCCTCTCCCTCTCTCACAACCTTTCTTCCCGGCTGCATTCAGTTAGCGGTGAACACGACTGGCAACTTGGTGGTCGACGAGGCTCCGCTGTCGGTATCCTTGATGGTCACCTTCAAATCGTAACGGCGATCTGTGGACAGCGCCTCGAGGGGTAACTGTGTGCCCCATACCCAGGTCGAAGAACCCGCAGGCGAGAAATGAGCGGGCTGGGACGGCTGTGAAGGCGTCGCCTTGCCATCGATGTACCATCGCATCCGAACGGTGCCGATGCGAGCGACCTCCTCGGCCTCCGGCAAAACCAGTAGGCAAAAAATCGAGAGATTCTCACCCTTGAGGTAGCGCCCGTCCGGCCGAACTGCCAGGTGGTATCCACCGAAGATGAACGGTTCACCAACGGCCGCGCCGGGGTGCTGTTCGACCGAAGCACCGGCGAAAGCCGGCGTGATAAAAGTCTCGGCATCGCCCTCAAAGTTAAGGTCAAACCGCTCGACATGGAGAACACCACCGGCATCTGCCAAGGCTACGTCAAGAACTGACTGACCGTCCGGCGCAGGGACGGCCATCTCGTACACGAAACCAAGAGGCCCTGCCAATCCCGCAATCGCCGCCCGGAAGCTGCCCACGATTTCACCATCGTGGCTCAATCGGCCGATCATCGTCGTCGCTGCCGGGGCGCCCGCGGGCATCCGCACACTGAGCCACCCGAGATTGACACCAGGACCCGCGGCGCCCTGTGCCAAGTCCGCCACAACACCCTCAACGGTCTTTCCCGAATCCAGCCAGGCCAGTTCCTCCGGTGTCGCCGGGGCCACATCAGGAATCAAACCGAATACCGGCACGGACTCAAGATTGGGATTGACAACCAGCGCTGCCGGCGCCGCATTGAGAACCGATGCGGCATCGGCCGACTTGCGAATTCCCAACTGTGTGCGGTACTGGCCGATACCCTCGTGGTCGAAGAAGGCAAAGGTAATCAAATCGCTCTTGGTCGGCCACTCGATACCCTTCGGCAACTGGTCCTGGGCGTAACCCCACAGACCCGCCCTGCCCTTGTTGAGGTTGAAACTGACGCCCTGCATCTGAATATGGGCATCGGGATCCGCCGAACCGGCCTTCGGCGGTTGGGCCGTGTGGTAGATTCGCGCAAGGTATTCGCCGATGTCTGCATGGGTATGCTCTT
>JAOZPW010000313.1:3909-4228 GCA_029932545.1 Thermoanaerobaculales bacterium
GATTTCAACATGACGGTATTCTTTTGGTCCCCCAAGAAGGATCAAAGTCCTGCCACGATCAGTCAGTGCACCACGACGCTCCTCCTCGGCAAACTCGGCATCGGCATGCGCAACTCTCAAACCGAACTGGATGCGGAATTCGTTTTCCCGGGTTGAGAGATCCGGATCCCTCTTGGCCCAAAACAGCTCGATGAAATCCTCGGCCGCCTGATCATCGGTGACTGCCGACCAGGCCGTCCGCTCGGCTTCAGTCAGGAGAAAGCCCTCGGGGCCCTCGGCCCAGTTTTGATACTCCTCGCCGAGTTCCGCCACCGCGGGT
>JAOZPW010000314.1 GCA_029932545.1 Thermoanaerobaculales bacterium
GAATGTCTGGAAGGTGATGAATATCCATGTGGCTTCGTACTTGTACCGCCTTGCTGATGAGCCTCGGAATCGGCTGTTCGACAGGGGAGAGCCTGAGAAGTGACGTAGATATCTCACTCGATGAACTCCTGGCAGGAGCTCCCTTCGTATCTGCTGATCAATCGGCAGATCTCATCAACCAGGAGGAAGTGCTCTCTCTCAGTCCAGAGATGCTGCAATTTCTCAGCAACCACGTGGACCGGAACGCCGGTAGCTCCCTGAAGGTTCAGCAGTTGGCGTACGCGGTCATCAACAGGGGGACCTTCGGCCTGGAGTACGACGATACGACCCGTACGGCTTCAGATACCTTCCGGGTGAGACGTGGCAACTGCCTGTCATTTTCAAATATGTTCTTCGCCATGGCCCGAGAGGTGGGTCTGAAGGTGTCCTTCCAGGAAGTTGACATCCCTCCCGACTGGACGTTCAAGGAGGAGACGTACCTCTTGAACCGTCATGTCAATATCAGGGTGAACCTGGGCAGACACGCGCCACAGGTCGTTGATTTCAACATCGATGATTTCAGATTCACTTTCGACATGCGAGTCATCTCCGAGAAACGGGCTCTGGCACATTTTTTCAACAACAAGGGGGTTGAGAGGCTTCACCGTGGGGATTCTGCCGGGGCATTCCGGTATTTCCGAAGAGCCATCATCGACTGTGATCGGAGGTTTTCGCCGGCATGGACAAGTCTCGGGACTCTCTACCTGCGAGAGCAATTTCCTGCATATGCCGAGGCTGCGTATCTTGAGGCGCTTGAGGTTGATAGTTTGGACCTCGTAGCCATGAGCAACCTGGTCGCTCTCTACAGCACTCAGGGAGATCATCAACGGGCGGCCCGGTATCGGAACAAGGTGATTTCTCATCGCAAGCAGAATCCCTATTACCGGTTTCATCTTGCTCGTGAGGCGTTTTTCACCCAGGATTACGATGCCGCCATCGATCATCTCAAGTACGGTATTCGCAAGCGGCCTTTTGAGGATCAATTCGCCTTTCTGTTGGGGTTGGTGTATCTGCAGAAGGGTGACGAAAAATTGGCCCGCCGCTGGATGGGTCGGGCCGAAGAACTGGCCGCGTCTGATGCTCTGAAGAGGAACTACTCCAGCAAGATGGATCTTCTGCTGTCGGGATCGGCACGATAGGGGGGCGAGAACTCAAGTGGCGAAGCCACAACCAAAAGGGAACAACCGCCTTTTACCCGAGCCCGGGCTCGGGAAACCCCCATGGTATGCGATCATTGGCAAACCCCCCAACTGCCGGTACTTGTATAACGTCGCCTTGATTTCCGCCTCGATTTTTTGAAGCAAATCGAGGATAAGTCGTTAATCAGCAGGGACGGCCGGGTTCTTTTCAGTGTTGGCACCGCCGGGTTGGGCATCCCAATCAACCTTCCCCACACCAGGAGGCCGGAGGTCAAAGAGAACATCATCCTCGCCATGTTTAGAGATCAGTGCCTCGAAGTGCTTGATCAGCTTGAGTCGACGCCTCAAGAGTGCCGAGATCTCCCTGTGCTCCAGAAAAGGCTCAAGTCTTCGGCGAATGATCTCTTCGTCGATTCCTCGGAGCGTTTCCCACAGGTGACGTTCGCACTTCTCCAGTTTGGCAAGATTATGGATTTTGGATGAATCCTTGAACGCGCGCGTGTGATCAATGAACCACACGGTCCAGTTGCGATCGATCAACGAGTTCCCCTGATTGCGATCGGTATTGGCAATCAGTGCGTCGAAGGTGGCCATGATCAGTTTCTGTTGGATCCAACGCGTTCCGTCAGGCGGCCGGAGTCTTCGTTTGATTCGTTCCACCTCGAGCAGCGTATCCTCCATCCATATCTGGACCGTTCCGTTTCGCCCGTCGATGGATCGCTCGACGACCGGTGGGACGCGGTTGATGTCGAGTAGCCTGCTGAGCTCATAGGCTGCGCTCTCGAAGATTGCGGCATCCCGATAGTGTTTCGGTCGCCTGGTTGTTCCTCCGGCGGGCTCGGCCTTCTCTTTCCTGTCGATGCTCCGAAAAACAGCGTGAAACCGTGTGGTGCCAACCTTGAGCACGAGTTTTTCCGCGCCGGCGACCCCTCGGTCAATTTCCTTTCGGCTGACGACTTGGGCCGTGTGTAAGGCGTTCCTGATCCCGTCGTGGCTTTGGAATGGGAGCGGTTGACCCTCGACGTCGAGCCAGAGATAGGCGCCGATCTTGGTCTGCTCCTCGGCGTGAATAACGGGTGTCAGAACGGCTGACATGACGCAAACAGCAACGAGCGTCACAATCGGGGTAACACGATCATGTTGTACGGATCTCACCATAAGAGAGTACCGAATGCGAGGTCAGGAGTACAGCAGAGCGTTTGCCCTCTGAGGATCACTTTTCAGTCTTCGTCCGGGCTTGTCGTTTTTATCCGTTGAATCGAGATCTGGTTGGTCTGCTCGTCCAGGAGTCCAACGACAATCCTGTGGTGTCCGGAGTTGAGCAGCAGCCGAAGGAAGATCGGGAAACGATCGGTCTTGCGCGCTTCGTACTGATCAACCGGCAGCCGAAAGTCGTGAACCTGCCTTTGCATATCAGTACTGTTGTCATCCAAATCCCTCGTGGCGACAAACAGGATGCTCCGACCGACATATTCGTCTCCCTCTCGAATCATCGTCAGGGACGGTACCGGCAAAAACACGGTCAAGGGCTGCTGCCACTGTTTTTCGGTGACTTTGATCTGCGCAGCTGTTGTGACCTCAATACCCATTGGATTCTCGCCGACATCAAAGAAAAGGCCTGCGGTTACGTCATCCTGGACTCTCGATTGCATTGATTTTTCGACAAAGGTGCGCCTGTACCGGGTTTTGTAGTTGGGAGAGTCGTCCAGCTTGATCTCGATGTGGTGAACTGTGTCCGAACCGCACGAGTCGATATCATAGCCGATCGAGTAGAACGTAAGAAAATCAGCTCTGATTCGATCCAGTCCTGCGGCGAAATCATCACTGTTGGCTACCGCCAGGCCGCCTGTGTTCTCGGCCAGGAGTCTCAGTGACATCTGGTGGTTATCACGGTCGATGGCTCCTGCAGCGGTACTTCTCCGGGACTCGGAATCACCTATTCCAGGAGTTGAACTATACGTTCCCGTCGCGTCGATCGTATAAATGGTGATCTCCTGGGCGTTGGCGGCTGCGGCCAGCGAATCGTAATGCCGTTTCCTGTTGTACGGCAGATCCAATGCCGCCCGGTTTGTACGAGCGTCGAGGCCGGCAAACTGATGGAACAGGTCCTTTCCGAGGCCCAAGGGCAGACCGTTTGACACATATACCAGATACTTTCGGCCAGTGACCCCTGTCAGAGCCGAAGTGGTTTTCTGGATTGCACTCAAGGACTGCTCAAGATGATAGCCCTCTTCTTCGACAAAGACCTGGAGCTTTGTGAAGAGGTCCGATATTTCCTGTTCGCGTCCTGATCTCGTATGACTCTTGTTCTTTTCAGCACGCTGAATCTCGCGTTCTATCCTCTGATGCTCTTCGTCTCGGTCATCAAGGCGTGCTTTTTCCATCCGCAAGAGCCGCAAGGCGTCTTTGATCGCTCGTGGGTCATCGGTAAATGGTTGCACGATTTCGAGTTTCTCCTGGCGATTGGCAACCATGATCTGTACAGGACCCCGCATGATCTCTTCAACAGAGCCCCGCAGTGCTTGCAGTACCCGGTTGCGGTCGGAATAGCGCAGGAATTGATTGTCGATGAACAAGATGATGTAAATCGGTTTTGCTTCATCAAGACGGGCCTGATCTCCGGCTTTGATATCCACGCCCAATGCAGACTCAGGAGAGTGAGGGTCAAACACTGCCTGCGAAAAAACGGTAAAGTTTGATATCGGCACTTCGGAATCGTTTTGAAAAAGGTGAAACTGTTCCCGCTTCAATCCGGTGACCGGGTTGTCGTCACCATCGCGAACAAAGACATCAATTGAAACGGTCGTGTGATCGTAGGTGTCGATGCGGACCAAGCCGCCGACATGATCGGGCGGCTCCTGCTCGGCGCCGATTGCGAGGGGAGTGGAAGCCAAAATACCTGCGATCACACATGTGATGAATAGGATCGGACGAACGTTTGATCTCAAAATCGCCTCCGAGCATGAGTGTATCAGCGAAAGGCCCTCAACGGATGGTCCTTCACTCAAGGGGATCGAGGCAGCCCGGGTCGTCATTGGATGGG
>JAOZPW010000063.1:0-1921 GCA_029932545.1 Thermoanaerobaculales bacterium
GGTTCGAACTGCGCAAGATCGGTTCCGGAGACTGGATGTTGCACCAGGAGGGGACCTACCAGCCCGGCGACAGCTCGGAAAATCGTTTCGTCGGGTCACTCGCAATGGATCAGAGCGGCAACATGGCATTGGCCTACAGCTTTACGGACCTTGATCCTGCGGTCAATCCCAGCCTGAACTTTACTGGACGCCTCAGGGACGATCCGTTGGATTCCATGAGTCAGCCCGAGGTCAATCTTGTCACCGGAAGCGGAACAGGGGGCGGCCGCTGGGGTGACTACGCCTCGATGAACGTCGATCCAGCAGACGATTGCACCTTCTGGTTTACCGGCGAATATATGTCGGGCAGTTGGGCAACCCGGGTGGGTTCGTTCAAGTTCGAGGCCTGTGGGTGCGAACTCTTTCTGGATTCGCCGACAATCAGCGCGGTGGTCCATGCTCCCAACGTCATTCGAGTGCAGTGGAATGATTCTGCCGTACCTGAAATGACCGAGTATCGGGTTTACCGTGCGACAGCCTCCGGCGGTCCCTATGATCTAATGGCGACCGTAGCGGATTCCAGTCCTGGTTCCGGCGGTGGCGCGGGCTACACATGGGATGACACGACGGTCAGCGGTGGCATCACCTACTCCTACATCGTTCGTTCCTCCGATGGTGGCGCCTGCCTTTCCGATCCCTCCAACGAGGTCAGCGTCGAGGCCACCGGCGTCTGCCTTTTGCCTCCTGAATTCGCCGGTGTGGTCGGTGTTTCCAACCCGGGTGAGGAGGCCTGTGCCCTGGATGTGATGTGGAATTCCGGCACCAGCCTCTGTAGCGGTGACCTGGGTTATTCCGTCTATCGGTCGACAACCTCAGGCTTCACGCCGGATTCCGGGACCCTGGTCGCTGACGGAGTTGTGAGTCTGACCTACCATGATGGTGGCAATCTGGTCTACGGCGAACGGTACTACTACGTTGTCAGAGCGACTGATATCGGCAACGGTGTCAGTGAGGACAATCTCGTTGAAGCCTCAGCAAAACCGACCGGCGTGATCTCCGTCAGTGACTGGAGCGATGACGTCGAGGCCTATGGTTCCATCGCCGATGCGGTTGCCGACGGATGGGTCCACGGTGCCGACGCCGGCTCGGATGATTGGTCTGTCGCTACGGGTGACGACAACACGACAGGCACAGGCAACGCCTTCCAGTCCTTCGATGTCGGGGATGTTACCGATAAGTGGCTGCATACCGACAGCATCGGTGTGATCACCACGACCGAACTGAGTTTCTGGCACAAATACCAGTTCGAGAGCGGCTTCGACGGTGCGGTGCTGGAGATCTCGGTTGATGCAGGTGTTAATTGGCAGGATCTGGGGGCGCACATCACCTCGGGCGGCTACAACGACACGATCTCCACCAGTTTTTCGAATCCAATCGGTGGACAGAATGCCTGGAGCGGCGACCAGCCGGCTTTCGGCCAGGTTGTCGTTGATCTCAGCGCCTTCGACGGACAGACTGTCAGGATCCGATGGCGCATGGGCTGTGACTCGTCCTTCGGCGACGGCCCGTGGCTGATCGACGATGTACTGGTGACCGATGCTGGGGTTGCGGGGCCGTGCTCAACCGGTGAACCGGTGCTCTTTGCGGACGGTTTTGAGGGTGGTGATGCCGGCGCCTGGTCGGTGACCCAGCCGTAGGTTTGATTTCGGATCGTCGAACGCCCCCGAGGTTCACCTCGGGGGCGTTTTTGTGTTCCCGGAAGAGGAGTGTCCCCTTCCGATCCCTTAGCTCAAGAGATTCACTCTTCTAGTGTGGATGGTTCATCTGAATACGGTCGAGGATCGACGCAAACGCCCTGCTCATAGTCCCATCTTCCTCCTCGATCCAAGCATGAATCGATTGCCAACTGCATACGGGTCCATCGCGCGACAAGAAATACAGC
>JAOZPW010000063.1:1931-15438 GCA_029932545.1 Thermoanaerobaculales bacterium
CTCAAGGAAAACCGGATTTTGGTCGGCATAGATACTCCGTTCCGGGATTAGTACTTTCTGGGGAGTCCCGTTGGTCTGAGTTGCGCACAGACGGTCCGACACGTGTAGTGAGGATTCCTTATTGCGCCGTCGCGGCCAGCCTGATTGGCACGTTGATCATCGGCCGACGCATTTGGCGGATCACCTTTCCATCTGTCGAAAGCCTCCCTGGCGTCACTGATTGCGCAGGCGGAATCTGTGCCACCAGGCCCGCACCGGGCCGCCTCACAGTTCGCTTTGCAGTGGAAATATTTGTCTGCCCCTATCGTATTCGCTTCCCTCATATCCATGTAATTCCCAAAGAACGCAAGCTGAGCACAGAGTCTTGCTTCCTCCCTCCGGCTGTCACCCGGGCTAGGAGGTGGAGGAAACCACTCCAACCCTTCGGGGTCAATCATTACCATCGGACTCGAGTTGGCGTAAAGGAATAAGTTGACGCCACCCCTCAACCCCAACGGATCACTTTGCGTATACCGTCCCCAACCCGGCATATACCACCGGTTCATGTTGTAGTACATCGGCCAAATTGCACCGGACGTGCTGATGTCAATCTGGCCCGGAAAACGGAAGTCGTGGGATGGCGCCGCACCTCCGATTTCGTCGAATTGAATGAGTTCGCCATATGGGGAGTACCAAGCCTTGGCATATCGGCTGGTTGTCGAGTACAAAAGGGCCGGAGTGCCGAGATGGTCCCCTACAATCCACCACAGTTTTGGGTTTTCGCTCGGCCGGTATTGTGCGAGGACCTGGTCTTCCAGCCAGACGTAGGCTCGATCCATGCCCTGATATGCAGCGCCATGCAAGATCGCCATCAACCGGCCACGATGGTCATAGATGAAACGCATATCGCTGTGTTCCGAGGTTTCGTCGCTGGTCATGCGCACGAGATATCCTCGGGCATCATATTCGTAGCTGTTGGCATTTGTGCCATCGTTTTCACTCGTCATTTTCTGGCGAGGTGAATAGCTGTAGACCGTTTGCCCACTTCCGATATTCGTAGTGCTGCCGTCGGAATCGAGCTGGATCTGATGTGTCGTCGGGGTGGTGTTGTCGATGACGGTGTCCAATACAGCGGTATTGCCGGCGCCGCTATTCAAGAGGTAGGTGTAACTCCAGCTCTCCGGACCGGCGCCGCCGATATCTTTGCTGAGGCGATTGCCGATGCCGTCGTGGGTGTAGCTCCAGGAAGGCCCCCCTGATTCGGTGAAGCCGGTCAGACGAGAGAGGTTGTCATAGCTCGTTGAGAAGCTTCTGCTCCCATCAGTCAAGGACGTGAGGTTCTGACCGTCCGCCCAAGTGAGGTTCCTATCCAGCACCGATCCGTTCGTTTCATGTCCGACCTCGAGTTGTGTTGAATGATAGCTCCGGTCAAAATCTCGATGCACATGGTCTTGGATCTGGAAAATGCCGGGTGGATTGACAGGGGCTGCCTTATAGTCGTACGTGCCACCTTTGTAATGGCTGATTGGCCCGAACGGTCGATGCTCGATATCACCGGCTATCGTGTAGCTTGGTGTGTTGACCTTCCACACCTGTATGGGTCGATCAGTCCCATCGTACAGGTACGAGAGAGCGATGCCGCCGGCAAAGTCCATCGCAATTCCGATTTCGTTACCATTGAGATCATAGGTGTAGTTGAGGGCGTATTTCGTATGTGCAATGCCCTGTAGTTCTTTGGTGACAAGACCTCTACGATCGTAGCTAAATACCGAGAAAGCCATTTTTTGATTGTTTTCGATGACCAGCATCGATCTTAATCGTCCTCGACCATACTGTCCGCTTGAGAGGTCGTCGTAAGTCCAATAGATGGTCTCTTCGGGCTGTGAGCCGGTACTTTGTTCTTCGATGAGACGATTCAACGCATCGTAGCTTCGGGTTTGGGTGTGGCCTGATGCATGAGTGAGTACAGTGAGATTCCCAGCGGGGTCGTATTCGCTGGTTGTCAATCCGGTGACGGGACTCGACGATGACCTTTGGTATGAGAAATCATCATATGAATATGTTGTTTCGTTGCCTTCAGCATCCAAAACGCCAATAAGATTGTCATGGGTATCGTAGGCGTATGTTGTGATGAAATCGGTTGTTGCATCGTATTTCTGCCTGACTTCGTACAATCGTCCGAGATCATCGTAGTCAAAGGTTGTGCTCGGTGTTGTTCCTGTGCTGTTGCTGTGTGGGTCAGTAACTGTTTCAAGTTGACCATCGGCATAGTAGGTATATGAAGTGAAGGCGCCGTCAAAATTGGTTGTTTGAGAGAGTCGTCCGCACGAATCGTAAAGATGGTCCTTTTCATAGTGGGTGATGTAGCCGGCAGAGGCTTTGTCCCACTGTTGTTTTTCTTCATGGGCAACCCGGTTGCGGAGGTCATATTCCTTGTACCCTCGATCACCGTAGCTTCCGACGCCGGCCTTTCGTTCCGTATATCTCAGGCGCCCGGAATTGTCATAGGTGTAGGCGAGCACATTGCCTCGCGGATAGGTGATTTGATCAATTCTCCCGACCTCGTCTCGGCTGTAGGTGGTAGTAATCGGCGGTTTGCCTACAATTGTGGATGTCGTTAACCGCCCCCAGTCGTCATAGGACAGAGATGTGACGACTCCGTTGGGGTCGGTAATGCCGGCAGGGCTGCCCCAGAGGATGTAGCGTTCATACGTTGTGACATTGCCTTCGGAATCGGTTCTTTGATATGGCATGCCTCGGTCTTCAATGTTACTCGCGGTATCGGGGTAATACGTCGTCGTGGTGACGTCGGTAATATCGGTTCTGGGGCCGTCAACAGTGGCGGTTTGTCCGAAGTCGTAGGTGAAGGTTGTTGTGCGAACCTCTGATGTGGTCGCGTCGATCCAGCCGGCATCGGTCTTGGTCAAGACTCTTTTTGAGTTGGGGTCAAGTGCGAAGTTGGTGGTTGTCATATCCCCTGGTTTGGCGACGGATTCTCGTACAATCTGGGTGCGGTGATATCCGGTGTCGTTGGACTCGTAGTGATAGGTTGTAGTTCTTGCCGACGGGGTTCCGGCTGCTTCGGTCATGGCCTGGATAGTACCGATGCTATAGGCGGCGCCTCCTGAAGGCGGCTCTCCCCCGGTAAAGAGGTAGTAGGCATATTCTGTCGTTTTTCCGGTTGCGTTGGTTTCGGAGAGCCGGTTGAGCCATTTGTCCCAAGTGATATGTTTCTCTTCGCCGCCCCCGTAGGGACAACCCGAGCCGACGATGTCGGTGACGGCACCGAAGGTGGGGTCGATTGTGTAGACGGCAATAGATGTCACGACCGGATTGGTGGAGGTATAGGTTGTAACGGTGGTTTGGGTAGTAGAGTCATAGCTGAGTTCGAGTTTGCCGACTTCATCAGCGCCGGTGAACGCGATGACCCGACCATTCACATCGTAGGTGTGACCTTCGATGAGATGACCGAGGGGATCTGAGATGTCGGTGAGCAGATTGGGATTGACGGGGTCGTTGTAGTCATAGGTCCAGGTTTCACCGGTTGGGTCGATATAGGCGTCGAGGGTCGCCGCGGTGTCGTCGATGGTGTAAGAAATCGTTGTGTTTCCAGGATTTGCCATCACCGTATCAAGGCGATTGTTGACGTCGTAGGCGAATGTGATCGATCTTCCATGGGGCCCCGTGACACTTTCGAGTAGGCCACCGTTGTAGGTCAAGGTTTGGGTCAGACCATCCCGATTTGTGATGGAGGTCAATGTGCCCAAGGCGTTGAAGGCATAGGTAGTAAAAATGCGAGGATCGTGAACTTCATATCCTGATCCTGTGTCGGTGAGGTTGAGATGCGCATGGTGGTTCGGGTAGAACGAGCCGAGGGCATTACCGAATGGAATTGTACGGCCTT
This sequence comes from Thermoanaerobaculales bacterium, assembly GCA_029932545.1. Lineage (GTDB taxonomy): Bacteria > Acidobacteriota > Thermoanaerobaculia > Thermoanaerobaculales > Sulfomarinibacteraceae > DAOWGJ01. The sequence continues at coordinate 5,815 of JAOZPW010000063.1, forward strand.
TGGCGTCATGGAACTTTGCCGAGCCACCGCTGACTTCGAGGCTCATCATGTAGCTGTGACGCCATCCGATTCCGAGTGACCCGTCGGTGTCTTCGTCTGATCGGTAACGTCGACTCAAGTTAATGGGGAATGCTCCGCCGAGTTGGAGATCGCTAATGTCGTACCACATGTGACCTGAAGCAACGTCGATCGGTCCACCAACGTCTTGCTCACAATTCTCGGGCTCGGGAAGGCAACGATTGACATCGTCGATGTAGATCTGGATTGGCTCGGAGTAGAGGTCAACAAAGTGCGGGAAAACACCGGAAACAAAAAACCTAATCCATACCCTGATGACAGGTGCACAACCGAGATCGGCAAAATCAACCCAGGCTTCTTGCGTGGAGGTGGAGTAGGTACTCAAATGATTGGAACCGTCGACATAGAGCTTGAAATCGGTGACCTTCTCGGGACCATAGTCGGGGTGATTGACATCCCAATCCACAGGAAGTTCGCTGCCATAGTCATAGGGATCGATGACATCGGCATTTCCAGGGGATGTGATCCAAAATTGGCTGTTTGCCCAGGTTTGAGACGCCGGGAAGAGCGCCACCAGGAGAAACAACGCGATATAGAGCATGGTCCACGAATGCCGACGGTGACGATTGACTGGTGAGTCCTCCATGCGGTCCCCCTGGAGAGCTGAGCCTTTATTGAGAAGATCTATTATAGCTGAAATGTCAAGTGACTCTTTTCCCGAGTGTAATCCGGATATTCCCGAGATCTGAGGCGTCAGGGAAAAGGACACAATTCCATGCGTGCCCATGCGTGCCAGGACAGACACTCCCGACATTATTGCCGATTTATCCTGATGCTGCCGGCTGTCCCGGACTTTGTTATCCAACCCCGGCCTTCGGGGTCGCGCACCGCGCGCCCCCGCTCGGTGCATTTCCCTCAAGGGGCTTGGTTACGGAAGTCGGGAGGGGGTCGCCCCTTGAGGATAATGACCTCGGCGGCCTGCGGCGTCGGCTAACACTCGATCGCTGAGGCTGTCGCCGTGGATTGCCACCCTATGCATTGTTCGCAACTGTACATATGGCTGGAGGTTACCCTGAGAACAATGCAAAGAGTGGCACGTCCCGGTTCGACGTTTTGGGCGCTCGCTGGGTCGGCCGGACACTGGTGAGAAGTGTGGGTTAAGTCCCTGCCTGGCGTCTGAGGGCCGCGTCGAGTAGGGCATCTGGCGCAATGCGGCGCAAAACGGCGACGAGAGTGGCGGCAGGCGTCACACCGTACCGCCGCCGGGGGTGATTGGACTCCAGGGCGTGGCGGATCTTGATTGCGACTGCCGAGGGCGGTTTTCGGAAGAAGTCGGGCTTTGGAGTTCGTTTTTTCTTGCGCGTTATCTTCTGATCGTAGGTGTCGCCGAAGCGGGACTGTCCGGCATCCAGGTGCTCTGCTGCAACGGCCGCCGCATTGCTTCGAAACTCGGTGATGATCGGCCCCGGCTCGATCAGGCTGACGCCGACTCCGGTCGACCAGAGCTCGATGCGCAAGGCGTCGGTCGCGGCCTCGAGGGCAAACTTGGAGGCACAGTAGCTGCCCACGAGGGGCGCCGCAACTCGCCCATAGACCGAGCTGACGTTGACGATTCGGCCCCATCCCTGTGCGCGCAGCACCGGGATGAATCTGTTGGTCAGGTCCTGGACACCGATGAAGTTGACCTCCATCTGGTGTCGTAATGCCTCGCGGGAGACGTCTTCCATGGCGCCCATGAGGGCAAATCCGGCATTGTTGACCAGTCCGCCCAATTGCCCGCCGAGGATTTCGAGAGCTTCTCCGGCCGCTTCTTCAACGGAGTTCTCATCAGCGAGATCAAGGCGCACCGGTGTGTATCCATCGTTGCGCAAGGTGTCGAGATCTTCCTCCGTTCGGGCTGTAGGAACCACAAGCCAGCCACTTGAGCGAAGGAGATCGGCCGAGGCACGCCCAATGCCTGAGCTGCATCCGGTCACCAGGACGGTCTTGACTTCAGCGAGTGGGCGTTTCATCTGTCGGTGGATCCAGAATCCAGCGCTTGTTGAACCAGAACCACTGCTCCGGAGTCTCTTGAACAGTGCGATCGATGACGTCGAACACTTCCTGGGTCATCCGTGCGCAATCTTCGATTTTGGCAACTTTGGGGTCCGGCAGTACCGGTTCGGTAAAGAAAGCCTGGTGGTGTGTCCAACCAATTCGTCTGATGACCATCGGCAAGATGGGGACTCCGGTTTGTTTTGCAAACTTGGCCATACCGGGGGCCACGCTTGCGGTGTGGCCGAGGAAATGAACCAGGGTTCCGTTCGGGGATACACGGAGGTCGGCCAGAAAAGCCAAAACGCCACCCTCCTTGAGTTGTCTGATGACTGATTTGAGCAGCTTGGATCCGCGTTGCACGGTAGGAATTCCGGTGCGACCCCGCATCACGAAGAGATACTTGTCGACCAGAGGGTTCTTCTGCTTTCCCGTAATCAGGAAGATCGGCACCTCACTCTGCTGCATCAGCACGCTGCTGACCTCGGCGGCGCCCATGTGTCCCGAGGCGATGATGGCGCCCTGTCCGGTTCGGCAGTGTGCCTGGATCATGTCACGTGCGGGTGCGAAATCCACAACATGTCGCTCGATCCATTTCTGGTCGATCAGGTGAAGGCGAAACATGTCGACGACGTTGAACGAAAAACTACGCCAGGAATGCCACGCGACTTTTCGGATCTCTCGATCCGTGAACCGGTCCGGAAATACCTGCTTGATTCTGCGGCACGCTTCGGTGACCCGATAGCGGACGATAAAAAAGGAAAAGGCACCGGCCAGCCAGCCTATGAGAAGGGCAAGTCGGTAGGGAAGGCGGGCCATCAGGAAACCGATAACGCGAAGAACGACATACTCCGCGACGTGCCTCGGTCGGTATTTCATCGTTTGAGTTCCCTCCGGTGCCGTCCCCGTTACCCCTGGGTTTCGGAGTCGTTGCCTCGATCCGATCACAGGGAGAAAGGTGATCCTGTAAACCGGCTCAAGACTAGCACGGGGGAGAAGTCAGGCCGCTCAAGCCGCATTTGCGCTAAGATGCCCAGCAAGCGGAGGCGCCATGAATACATCGACCCGTTATCAGCCGACCAACAAGGTCCGCTTCATTACCGCAGCCAGTCTTTTCGATGGCCATGATGCCGCAATCAACATCATGCGCCGCATCCTTCAGGTGCAGGGCGCTGAGGTGATTCATCTGGGGCACAACCGCTCGGTCGGCGAGATTGTCGATGCCGCAGTTCAGGAAGACGTCCAGGGGATTGCCGTGTCGTCCTACCAGGGCGGCCATATGGAGTTCTTCAAGTACATGATTGATCTGCTCCGGGAGCGTGACGCCGGCCACATCAAGGTCTTCGGCGGCGGCGGGGGAGTGATCGTTCCCAAGGAAATTGCTGAACTCGAGGCCTACGGTGTGACAAAGATCTTCTCGCCTGAAGACGGCCGGACGATGGGACTTGACGGCATGATCTCGTCGATGATTGTCGCTTGCGACTTCGATCCAACTGAACTTGGCGGCGCCCAGAACTTCGACAATACGCCTGAGCATTGGTTGGACGTTGCCCGGGCGATCACTCTGGCGGAAGAAGGCAAGGAGGTGGAAATCCCGGAAGCGCCCCATCCGGTGCCGGTGCTGGGCACGACGGGGACCGGCGGCGCCGGTAAATCATCCTTGACCGACGAACTGGTCCTTCGGTTTTTGGCCGACTACCCCAAAAAGACAATCGCCATCATTTCGGTCGACCCGACCAAGAGAAAGACGGGGGGCGCACTTCTTGGCGACCGTATACGCCTCAACTCCCTGGGCTCGGACCGTGTCTTCATGCGCTCACTGGCAACCCGTCAGGCTCACCGAGCCCTGAGCCGATACATCGAGCAGTCGATTGCCATCTGCAAGGGCGCCGGATTTGACCTGATCATCGTCGAGAGTTCCGGCATCGGCCAGGCGGATTCGGAGATTGTCGATATCGCCGATCTGTCGCTCTACGTCATGACGCCCGAATACGGCGCCGCGATGCAACTGGAAAAGATCGACATGCTGGACTATGCCGATTTCGTGGCGATCAACAAATACGACCGCCCCAAGGCTCTTGATGCCCTCCGTGACGTCCGCAAGCAGTACCGGCGATGCCATGAACTGTTCGAAGGGCCGGACGACGACGAGTTGCCGGTCTTCGGCACCTGCGCCCATCAGTTCCACGACCATGGCGTCAACGCACTGTTTTCCGGTCTGTGCCGGCGATTGGAGCGGGATTTTGGGAGTGCCTGGGCCTGTGAGGATACGATGGCTGTGCCCTGTGGCGTGCCGCAGCGCAACCCGATCATCCCTGGCGAGCGCGCCGGATATCTGCGTGACATCTCACGCTCGGTTCGGAACTACAAGGATTGGGCGGAGCGACAGATCACAGTTGCCGACAAGCTCTATCAATTGGTCGGTGCACGGGCGATTTTGTGTGCCCGGGAAGGGGAGTGCGACGGCGACGACCTTTTCCGTCTCTTCGAGGAGGTTACTGCGTCCGAAGTGACCCATGAGGTCCAGATGGCCGACCTCGATGCGGAGATTCGACGCCTGGCCCATGAACTCGAGGAGGATTCCCGGGAACTCTTGGCCGCATGGCCGATCATCCTCAAGGACTACGCCCGAGAGGAATTCTCCTACACCGTTCGCGGCAAGGAGGTCCGGGTTCCCCTGACCTCTGTCTCGCTTTCCGGCACCAAGGTGCCCAAAGTCCAGTTGCCGCAACGCCGGACCTGGGCCGGGATCTTGCGTTATCTCTTTTTGGAGAACGTGCCCGGCGCATTCCCCTACACAGCGGGCGTCTTTCCGCTCAAGCGCACAGGGGAATTTCCGACGCGCATGTTCGCCGGTGAGGGCGGACCTGAACGGACCAACAAGAGGTTCCACCTGTTGGCCGAGGGACAGGGCGCGACCCGGCTCTCGACAGCCTTTGATTCGGTGACCCTCTACGGCGAGGACCCCGGCGAACGGCCCGATATCTGGGGCAAGGTCGGTGAGAGCGGGGTCAGCATTTGTACCGTAGAGGATGTCGAGCGCCTCTATGCCGGTTTTGACCTCTGCGATCCGGCAACATCGGTTTCGATGACGATCAACGGCCCCGCGCCGATGATGCTGGCAATGTTCTTCAACGCCGCCGCACGGCAGCAAGCAAGGAAACGCTTGATCGAAAGCGGCCGGCTCGAGGCCTCACCGGAGGCTGCGTTTGAGCCCCTGGTTGACGGCAAGGACTGGGAAGAGCTTGAGCATTTGCTTGAAGAGGGTGAGTGGGAGGAAATTCTTGAAGCGACCTGCCGGGTCATCCGAGGCACGGTGCAGGCGGACATCCTCAAGGAGGACCAGGCCCAGAATACCTGCATTTTCTCCACCGAGTTTGCCCTGCGCATGATGGGAGACATTCAGCGCCTTTTCACAGACCGGGGTATCCGCAACTTCTACTCGGTGTCGATCTCCGGTTACCATATTGCGGAGGCCGGAGCCAACCCGATCTCGCAGCTGGCCTTCACCCTGGCGAACGGTTTCACCTTTGTTGAGACCTACCTGGCGCGGGGGATGTCGATCGACGAATTCGCCCCGAACCTGAGCTTCTTCTTCTCCAACGGCATGGATCCCGAATATACGGTCATCGGTCGAGTTGCCCGCCGCATCTGGGCGATCGCCATCCGTGGCTTCTACGGCGGTAATGAGCGCTCCCAAAAGCTCAAATACCACATCCAGACCTCCGGCCGGTCGTTGCACGCGATGGAGATTGATTTCAACGACGTCCGCACGACGCTCCAGGCACTCCTTGCCCTGGCCGACAACTGCAACTCCCTCCACACCAACGCCTACGACGAGGCGATCACCACGCCCACCGAAGAAAGCGTGCGCCGAGCGGTGGCCATCCAGCTGATCAACTCCCTGGAGTTCGGCCTGCTGAAAAATGAGAACCCAATCCAGGGTTCGCATATTGTCGAGTGGCTGACCGACTGGGTTGAGGAGCGGGTGCTCGACGAGTTTGTGCGTCTCGCCGAACGCGGTGATGTGCTCGGGGCGATGGAGACGATGTACCAGCGCTCGAAGATCCAGGAGGAGAGCCTGCACTACGAACGCCTCAAGCACAACGGTGATTTCCCCATCGTAGGGGTCAACACCTTCCTGAGAGAAGGTGGGGGAGCCTCTGTCGAAGAGACCGCGCTAACCCGGGCCACGGCTGAAGAAAAGAACGTGCGGATCGCCCACGTTCAGGACTTCCAGAGCCGCCATGCGGAAGTTGCGTCCGAGGCCTTGAAGAAATTGCAACGCGTCGCCCGCGATGGCGAAAATGTATTCGCAGAACTCCTGTCTACCGTTAGGGTCTGTTCTCTGGGACAGATCTCCAATGCGCTGTATGAGGTTGGCGGGCAGTATAGGCGCTCAATGTGACCCGAGATCGGCGTTGGGCAATTCGTCGAACGAGGGCATGGGGCGTCATTCAGGGGAATGACCAAAATGAACAAGGGACGGTCCTCTTCTCAGGTTCCGGTCCGGGCCGCTTGACTCTCACCTCTGTTTGGGTCAGGCTCAGTTGATCCCTCCACGCTGCAAACGATGGAGAAGAGTAGTGTCCCCTATAGAATCCCTCCCCTATAGAATCAGGAAAAGGAAATCACTATCCCTTCCCACCTGCGGCTTCTCCTGTACGCCGGCACGGTCGATTCGATCCAAGCCAACACTGCCCTTCAACTCCTCGACCAAGTCCGCGCCATGACCTGGCGACTCCTCAACCCGAGGGCGTGAACAATCTGCTCCTATCGGCTACCTTGGCCGATTCAACCGCCCACCACGCCCGACCAGAACGAGGGGTCGCCCGATTCGAACCCATCTTCGAAAAGCAACCCGTTGCGGACAATGACCAGCTCGATCCCCTGACCGCCTACGGGGTCGAGGTTGCGGCTGTACTGCATGTCCACCGAGTTGTTCCAATGCTCGTGAACGCCGAGGCTCGTAAGACGTGACACGCTCGATCCGTGGTCCGGGTCATAAAAGGTCCCGGACGGCGGAGCGTTCGCCTGGGCCGCCTCAATCAGGTAGTCGTCGGCAGCCGCCATCTGGGGGTACAACCGAGGGTCGCCCTCCTCTTGCAGGAAGTCGAACCCGACAGAGTCGATGGCAACCGGATCCTGAGAGGCGAAGAGACTCGAGGTCCAGTCGCTGTTGAATGGCGCAAAGTCCCAGGGGATCGGTGCATCTTCGTCCGGGTGCACACCCGCATAGAGTCCGTCAACCAGGTAAAGAAGCGCCTTGCCACCGCTGTGGGCGTGCCCCATCAGGTCGACCATACACCGGTAGCTGCCCGAGGTCGGATCCTGAGAGGGGAGCGAGTCGTGCATGTTGTAGTAGCCGGCTATAGGCGGGCGTCTGAGCCACCCGTAGTAGTTCTTCCCGCACAGTGTCACCCCACCACCGCTGTGGCTCTTCAGATTGGCCAGATTGATGAAGTAGGTGGCCTCGGCAAAGGAGGTCAGAACCTTGTCCTGCGTGACGTTCGAGGGACGGTTGCTCCAGTAGAAGTCAACCGAAGAAGGCGACATGCCGGTGCGATTGAACCAACCGCGCGAATCGAGGTAGCAAATATTGGGGAACTCGGCGAAGAGCGGGTCGTAGTACTGGTTGGGAAAGAGGGCCACCGGATCGCCAATGGTGATATCGGCCTGACTGACCCCGACCACGTTTACGAGCTGGCGCAGCAAAGCCAGCATCATCTGCGGCGACGTGTTCATGTAGTCGAGGCGATCGACGAGGTCATAGGTGATGGGGTCGACGTTACCGCTGTCACCGGTGTCGAGAAAGCCGACGAAATTCACCTTGATCGCAATCTTCTCGCCGACGATGTAGCCAACGTCGCCGTTGCCGTGGGTCACGTTGAAGTGCCGGAACAGTGCGTCCCATGCTCCCTGCTCGTCGCCCTCGCCGGCAAGGTACCGGATGGCCCGGCTCATCATGAGATCGACGGCAACCTGGCGGGTGTGCTCCGGTTCCCACCAGTGTCCATCTCCCGGTCCGTCCCAATCCGTGGCGTCGGCATCGTGAACCCAGACAACGCGGCCCGGGTTGACCCCTTTCGCTTCGCCAATCGGGTCGTTCGTAGTCGCCGGACTCGCCATCACCATGGGATCCGGCGCCGCCATCAGGGTGACGAATCCGAGGATCGATGCGCCCACCAAACACGCACCCGCGAGGGCGATTCGTGAACGGCTTAGCATGAAGATGCCCTTCCTGTAGGCGAACACAGAGGAGATGAGGCCGGCTATCCAGACGACGAATCCGCCTGCGAGCGGCGCTGCCACTTGCTGACAGGGATAGGCTGCCCGCGAGGGCCTCGGAATGACGCGGGCGAGGAACCAGAGCAGTGACACAAAGCCGGCGAGAGGAAACCACCAGCTCAGACGCCCTGTCGAAGATCCGAACCGACTTCGGCGAAACTGAGTGGAGTCGTCGTGGGAGGACGGACTTTTGTCTGAACTACACATCGATTACACCCCCAACTCGGTCAAGGGATAGTGGTACCACTCGGAGAAGCTGCGGGCGGCCAAGTACGACTTCGACGAAGCGTCCGTCAAGCCCTACCTGGAACTCTCAGGGATAGTGATTTCCTTTCCCTCATCCAAGCCATCCTACCACTGGCGAGGACCCATTCGGAGCAAATTTCGCTGCCAGGCTTTAGGATCTTAGGAAGCTCGAAAAAACTCTCCCCCCTCGTGACTGGCCACCTGATTTGAAGCAGTTAAACGAACTTCCCAACTTCCTAAAGCCTGGCACCCTTCAGAAACCCAAGACCGGACATGGCCCTCGGACCCAGCCAGACCTGCCGATCGAAAAGGTGGTGCACACACTCGCCGATGACGAGCGCACCTGCTCCTTCTGCGGTGGCGAAGTCAACGAAATGGGTGAGCAATTCGAGGAATCCGAAGAAATCACTGTCATCTCCCTCGAGTACAAAGTCCTCCACCACCAGCGCCAGAAGTACCGCTGCAGTTGCAATGCCCAGGTCGTTACCGCGCCGGGGCCGGTCAAACTCACCTCAGGAGGCCGGTACTCCATCGACTTCGCTACCCATGTGGCCGAAAACAAGTACCTCGACCACCTGCCGCTCGAGCGCCAAGTCCGTGCCATGAAACGAGCCGGCCTCATCATCGACAGCCAGACCCTATGGGACCAGATCGAAAAGCTGGCTCAGCATCTGCAGCCGACCTACGAAGCGCTCTGCAAGGAGGCGCTCAAGGCCGGGGTCATCTACGCAGACGAGACGCGCTGGCAGATGATGACGAAGAACAACTCCTGCCGCTGGTGGACCTGGTGTGTGGCATCAGACGAGATCGCCACCTACCGGATCTTCTCGAACCGCTCGCAAAAGGCGGCGGAGAAGATGCTTGGAAAGTACGAATACACCGTGATGACAGATGGTTACGCAACGTACGATGCGTTGATCAAAAACGGTAGGGCAAATCCCAATCTCACGATCGCCCACTGCTGGGCCCATGCACGCAGGAAGTTCATCGAGGCGGAGGACGCCTACCCTGAGCTGAGCAAACCAGCGATTGCGATGA
>JAOZPW010000315.1 GCA_029932545.1 Thermoanaerobaculales bacterium
GCCCTTGAGGGAAATGCACCGAGCGGGGGCGAGCGGCAGCCGTTGAACTCACGGTTATCTCAATGCGCCCACGAAGGCCGGGGATGGCAATCAGGTTCCGGGGCCGGGCCAGCGACAGTGGACAGCATCCGTGATCCGCGTCCGGAAACCGCGTCCGTGATCCGCGACGGCGACCGGGACCGCAAACCGGATCCGCGACCGCGCAGTCCCAACCCGGACAATCCGGATGGGACCTTGCTAGAATGATCGTCTGACCGCGGCAAAACGGTCATCTCCGCACCCGCGGAGAACTGAAAGGGGAAAACATGAGCAAGAGTGGACTGAAGAAGATCGGCGTCATCGGCATCGGGACCATGGGCAACGGCATCGCCCAGGTTGCCGCACAGAGCGGCTTTGAAGTTGTCATCACGGACATCAACGCTGAGGTGCTTGAGAAGGGCATGGGCAACATGAGCCGGTCTCTCGACCGACTGGTCAAGGCCTACGCCAAGAGTGAGGGCGCCAAGGGGATCACCGAGGAGGCCAAGAACGAAGCCCTGGGCCGTCTCTCAACCACCACCGAACTGGCCGACCTGGTTTCCTGCGACCTGATCATCGAGGCGGCGCCGGAGATCCCGGAACTCAAAGAGGGCATCAACCGTAACCTGGCAGAATTGGGCTACGACAAGGTTCTGGCGACCAACACTTCGGGCATCTCGGTCACCCGTCTGGCCGCCGCCTACGGCAAGCCGGAACTTTACATGGGCATGCACTTCATGAATCCGGTACCGATGCAAAAAGGCGTTGAGATCATCCGTGGGCTGGGCACCTCCCAGGAGACCTACGATTTGATCGTCAACCTCTGCCACGACCTGGGCAAGATCGAAATTCCGGCAGAAGACAAGGCGGGATTCGCTATCAATCGCATGTTCGTGCCCTTCGTCAACGAGGCGATCCGGGTGGTCGAAGAGGGCATCGCCGGCGTCGAAGATGCCGACAAGGTCACCCTGTGCCTGGGCCACAAGATGGGTCCCCTGATGACGGCAGACTTTGTCGGTCTTGACGTCATGGTCTTCATCTGCAACGTGCTGGAAGAAGAGTTCGGCTCGTTCTACAAGCCGACCTCCCTTCTCAAGCGTTTGGTTGAGTCCGGCCAACTGGGCGCCAAGTCCGGCCGCGGCTTCTACGTCTGGGAGGGCTTCAAGCCCGTTGGCATCAATCCCGACGTCGCACGCTATCGCATCGGCTGAACACCGATTCCAATCTCCATACCCAACCCGCGGTGCTCCAGCACCGCGGGTTTTTGCTTTCTGGAGCTACTCCTGGGTCAAGATCGTTCCTTTCTTCTTCGAAAAAATACGGCAACCACAGCTTCAACACCCCCAAAGAACTTACGGTCAAACTACCCAGTTCCTGCTCTGCGCCACTGCGTCTCTGCGTTACCTTCTTCATCAATAGCGACCCCTGTCAGGAGATTGTTGAGGCTGAGATTCCGCTTTGGTTGCGGCCGAGGGGCCAAGCTGGGTTTTTTTGTGCCTTTTGTGGCTATTTCATAAATTTTGCGAGCGGCCCCCAAATCTGAGCAATTCTCGTCGGGAGATGACTCCTGATATGCGACACTGCTCTCATGACCGAAACATCACGTAAGACGCTATACCTGATCGATGGGCCCAACATGGCCTTCAGGGCCTTTTTCGCCATTCGGGGCATGAGCAACTCCGAAGGCCTGCCGACCAATGCCCTCTACGGATTCGCCTCGATGCTGCTCAGCGTGATTCGGAATGAAAAACCCGATCATCTGGCTGTCGTCTGGGACCCCAAGGGCGGCTCGTTCCGCCGGCGGATCTTTCCCGACTACAAAGGAACCCGGCCGGACATGCCGGACTCCCTGGCCGAACAGATGCCCTTGTTCTCGACCCTGACCGAGGCCCTGGACATTCCGTTTCTCGAGGTCAAAGATTTCGAAGCCGACGATGTCATGGGTACTCTGGCCCGGCGCTGGGAGAGCGAGTTGGATGTTGTCCTTTTGACCTCGGACAAGGATCTGATGCAGCTGGTCTCGGACCACGTCACTTTGTTGGATACGATGAAGGATGTCAGGGTCTCCCTGCCCGAGGTCGTCGAGAAGTTCGGCTGCACGCCGGAGCAGGTTCCCGACGCTCTGGCAATTTGGGGAGACAGCTCCGACAACATCCCCGGCGTCAAGGGCATCGGCGAAAAAGGCGTCAAGAAGCTCTTCGAATACTTCAAGGGGCTCGACGACATCTACGAACGCATCGAGGAGGTCGAGCCCAAAGGCGTGCGTGCAAAACTGGAAGCCGACCGCGACAACGCCTATCTTTCAAAGGACCTGGCGACGATCAGGACCGACGTTCCGATCGAAACGACCCTCGAAGATCTCAAACTCTCTTGGCCGCCACCGGAAGACCCCGCCCGCGAACTCTTTCAGGAGTTGGAGTTCCGTTCGCTTTTGAAGGAATTCGGCGGAGCGATGCAGACCGTCGACCGTTCCGGCTACCGCCTCGTCACCGACGATGCCGCTCTGGCCGAGATGGCCGCAGAACTCTCAGGCGCGAAGAAATTTGCGCTGGACACCGAAACCACCGGTCTGGACACCATGCGCGACCGCCTGGTCGGCCTGTCCTTCTGCTGTGATCAGGAGAGGGCATGGTACGTGCCGGTCGGACACGACGGCTTTGCCGGCCTTGGTCAGATGGAGTGGGAAGGTGTTCGGCAGGTCCTGGCCCCCATCCTGGAAGATGCAAATATCGGCAAGACCGGCCAGAACCTCAAGTTCGACCTCAAAGTACTCAGCCGGCACGGCGTTGAACTCCAGGGTGTCGAGGGGGACACTCTTCTGGCCGACACCCTTCTGTCACCCGATCGGCGTTCCCACCGGTTGGACGAGTTGGCCCTGATCCACTTGGGCCACAAGATGATCCCTTTCTCCGAGATGGTCTCCAAGGACTCGACTTTTGCCTCGGTACCCCTGGAGGAAGCACGAGATTACGCCGCCGAGGACGCCCATGTCACCTGGCTTCTGGATGAGAAACTCAGCAAGCAGATCGTCACCGATGGCCTGTCGAAACTCTACGACGACGTCGAGGTCCCATTGATGTCCGTTCTGGCCCGCATGGAATTACGAGGCATCGCCGTCGACAAGGCTCAGCTGACGACCTTCTCCGCAGAACTGGCCAAAGGCATCGCCGAAGCCGAAAAACGCTGCCACCACTTCGCCGAAGGCCCGTTCAATATCGGCTCGGTCAAACAACTCCGGGAAATCCTGTTCGAAAGACTCGGACTTCCGGTCATCCGCAAGACCAAGACCGGACCTTCAACCAACGAAGCGGTCCTTAACGAGTTGGCGGCACAGCACCCCCTGCCCAAGGCAATATTGGAATACAGGTCCCTGCTCAAACTCAAGAACACCTATGCCGATCCGCTGCCGAAAATGATCCATCCGGAGACCGGCCGAATCCACACCACCTTCTCGCAAACAACCGCCGCCACCGGCCGATTGGCCTCGACCGACCCCAATTTGCAGAACATCCCGATCCGCACGCCCGAAGGCCGGCGAATCCGAGAGGCCTTCGTGGCGCCTGAAGGACGTGTCCTGCTCTCGGCCGATTACTCACAGGTGGAACTCCGTGTACTGGCCCATCTATGTGGAGGAAAGGGTGGCTTCGCAGAGGCCTTTGCTGCGGGGGAAGACGTGCACACACTAACTGCTGCAGGTCTTTTCGGTATCGAGCCTGCAGAGGTCTCGAGGCGGAAGAGATCAATCGCCAAAGCGGTCAATTTCGGAATTGTCTACGGCCAGAGCGCCTTCGGCCTCGCCCAGACGCAGGACCTCAGTAGAGGCGAGGCCCAGGACTACATCGACCGCTACAAGGAGCGCTTCCCCGAGATCGAGGTCTTCAGGCAGGAAACTCTTGAATTCGCACGGGAAAACGGCTACGTCGAGACCATCCTGGGCCGACGCCGTCCGGTCGATTTCGAGGGCGGGAACTTCGCCCAGCGCCGAGGTGCTGAGAGGATTGCCGTCAACACCCCCGTCCAGGGCTCGGCCGCCGATCTGATCAAGCTGGCAATGATCGCCGTCGATCGACGATTGCCCGAGGAATTCCCCGGGCAATACCTCCTGCTCCAGGTCCATGATGAACTCCTCCTCGAGGTCGACGAGGACCAGAAGGACGCCGTCACTGCCATGGTCCGCCACGAGATGGTCACCGCCG
>JAOZPW010000316.1 GCA_029932545.1 Thermoanaerobaculales bacterium
TCCCAGCGGCCCCACCAATGGCATCGACCCGTCATGGCGGTATTCGCATTCCCTCTCGTGATCGATATATCGCGGCGACATCATCAATCCACCACAACCCTATACGCGCGATCTCTCCCCCTCTCCCCCTCTCCCCCTCTCCCCCTCTCCCCATCTCCCCATCTCTCTGGTTTCCCCTGTCTGCGTTAAACTGGTAGATCCAATGAATCCGTTCCGTTTTTTGCTGGGGGTGGTGCTGATGGTTGCTTTCCCGTCTTTTGGATCGGTTCGTGCGCCGGCTGTTGCGGGCGCCTTTTACCCAGGAACGGAGAAGGCGTTGCGGGCGAGCGTCGTAGACCTCTTGGAACGGGTTCCGGCATCTGAGGGAACGCCGGCCCTTGCGGTTGTCGCTCCTCATGCCGGTTACGTCTATTCGGGCGCCATGGCGGCTCGGGCTTTCAGACAACTCGAAGGTTCGGGGGCGACCCGTGTCGTTCTGATCGGGCCATCCCACAGGGCATCATTCTCCGGAGCCGCTCTTCCGGCCAAGGGAGTGACGGCCTTTAGAACGCCCCTCGGTGATGTCGAGTTGGACCGGAAGACGATTGATTCACTGCGTGCCATGGGTTCTTTCGACGGACCGTCCTCGGCCCACGATGGAGAGCATTGCCTCGAGGTCGAGTTGCCATTCCTTCAGACTGTACTGCCCGAAGCCCGCATCGTACCTCTCCTGATCGGCCACCATTCAGGCGTGGCGGAGATCTCCGAGATCGCCGAGGCGCTGTCGGGCTTTCTCGGCCCCGAGACCGCCGTCGTCGTCTCGACCGATTTCTCTCACCACGGGGAAAGCTTCCGGTGGGTGCCGTTTCCGCAAGGCCCAGACCTGGGTGATCAACTCTTGGACCTGGCGCGTGCGACGGCCGATCTGGCTGCGAAGGGCCAGACCGACGGTTTCCGGCACCAGGTCGAAGTCTCCGGGGACACGGTCTGCGGCAGCAAGCCGGTTTTGGTGCTTCTGGAAATGATGGAGCACGCCTTCGACGGTACGGGTGAAGTTCTGGGTGTCACGACCTCTGGTCATGTGACGGGCGATTTCAAGCAGTCGGTGTCCTACGTCTCGATCGCCTTCGCCGGTCGATGGAAGCCGTGGAAGCAGAACGAGGCCCCGTCAGATCTTTCGACCTTGAGGCCTGAGCAGCAGATTGCAATCGTCGGGCTGGCACGCGCGGTCCTGGAGACTCGATTGGGCCATGGTCCGGAGCTGGCTCGGTGGTTTTCGGCCCACGGGGATGACCCGATGTTGCATGCACCTGCAGGCGCCTTCGTCACCCTCAATCATCCCGAGATCAAGGCGGGACGAGCGGGGCGTCTGCGAGCCTGCATGGGCGTTATCGAGGCACGCCAGTCGGTCGTGGATGCGGTGGTACATGCCGCCGTTTCCGCCTCGCGGGACCCTCGTTTTCCGGCATTGGAACTGAACGAACTCAAAGATCTCTCGGTTGAGGTTTCCCTGCTGTCGCCATCTCGGAGAATTCCCGGCCCCGAGGCGATCAGGGTCGGTATCCACGGAGTCGTGTTGTCCAAGAACGGGCGAGGGGCAGTCTTTCTGCCCCAGGTGGCGCCGGAGCAGGGCTGGGACCGCGACACGATGTTGGACCACCTGGCCAGAAAGGCCGGACTGGCCACTGATGCCTGGCGCCAAGGGGCGACCTTCGAGGTCTTTACGGCCCAGGTCTTCGGGGAAAAAGAGTTGGAATGACCCACCGCTTGACTCGTCGGGACCTTGCCGCACTGCTTGGGGCAGGGGCCGTCTCGAGAGTTTTGGAAGCGTCCCAGGAAGGTTCGGGCTGGGGGCGTGTCGGAACTGCCGAGATTCCTCCTCATGCTCGGCCGGCAGCCTTTTTCCGAGCTGTTGGTGATGCCGTTCGGCGTTCAACAGGTATGGATGCCGCCGAGGCGGCATTTCGAGGGCTCTTCGGGAAAAAGGACACCGTCGGCATCAAGGTCAACTGCCTCGGGGGACCACGGATGTCACCTCGTCCCGAGATCGTTGACGCCCTGGTCGAGTTGGTTGCGGGGGCCGGTGTCGAACGTTCGCAAATCATCGTCTTCGAACGTTCGAGCCGGGAGTTGGAACGGGCGGGCTTCTCCCTTCGGAGAAAGGGAGGCCCCTCGCTTTGTTACGGCATCGACAACGACTACGATAAGGAGCCGACGGTGGCTGGGTCGGTGGCATCGTGCTTTGCGCGCATGGTGTCGACGACCTGCACCGCCCTGATCTCGGTCGGTGTCGTCAAGGACCACGATTTCGCCGGGGTTTCCGCCGGTCTCAAGAATTGGTATGGCGTCATCCATAACCCCAACAAGTACCACGACGGCAACTGCGACCCTTATGTCGCCGACGTCGTTCGCCATCGGTGGATCGGCGGCAAGTTGCGGTTGACGGTATTGGACGGCGGCATGGCCCAGTATCGAGGGGGTCCTGCCTTTGCCCATCGCGGGGTTTTCGACCTCGGGCTGGTGGCGGCTTCCAGCGACCCCGTGGCCGCCGATGCCTGGGCCTGGCGCATGATTGAGGAAGAACGGGCACGGCGTGCTCTGGCCACCCTGGAGGACGAAAAGCGGGCGCCTCGGTTCATTCAGACGGCTTCCCGCTACGGCCTGGGGGTCGGCGACGTCAAGGCGCTCAAGGTGGTGGGCGGATGAATTGGGCACGAATGGTCGGGAGAGTGATCCTTCCCAATGAACGTCCAACGCTCAACGTCCAACGTTCAACTTCGAACGAAGGGCAGGGCGGATCAAGGCTTTGTGTAAGGCTACAGGTATGAAGAACGGACTCAACCGAAGGGATGTTTTGGGTCTTTGTGCCGCGACAGCAGCGGGGTGTCTGCTGCCGCGTGCGGCCCGAGGCGCCAAGCCGACGGTGGGCGAGTCGGTGGATCTTCAGGATCTTCCGGCGAGGGAAGCCTCCTGGTACAAAAAGCTGGAGCACCTCAAGGTCGAATGTGGTCTGTGTCCTCAAGGGTGCATCGTCGCCGACGCCGAGCGAGGCACCTGCGGCGTTCGCGAAAACCGGGCCGGAACCTACTACACACTGGTTCATGGACTGGCATGCTCGGTTCATGTCGACCCGGTAGAAAAGAAGCCGTTTTTTCATGTACTGCCCGGTGAGATGGCCTTGTCCTATGCAACCGCCGGATGCAACGTCGAGTGCAAATTCTGCCAGAACTGGGAGATTTCACAATTCCGGCCGGAGCAGGTGGCGTCGTGGTACCTGCCCCCGGATGCGCTGATTCGCGTAGCTCAACAACAAGGCGCAACGATGACCGCGGCGACCTACTCCGAGCCGACGGTTTTCTGGGAGTACGTTCGGGACGCTGCCGTGGCCGCGCGCAAGGCGGATATCCGTCCTCTGGTCGTCAGCAACGGATACATCAAGCCGGAACCCTTGCGAGAGGTCCTTCCGCTGCTCGAGGCCTACAAGGTCGACCTCAAGGCAATGACCGAAGATTTCTACGTCAAACAGGTCCGAGGCCACCTCAAACCTGTGCTTGAGGCCCTGGAAATCATCAAGAAGGCCGGGACCTGGCTGGAGATCGTTGTTCTTCTGATCCCGGGACTCAACGACTCTGAAGCCGAGGTCATCCGGCTTGCGCGGTGGGTCAAAACCAATTTAGGGCCTGAAGTCCCCGTGCACTTCACGCGTTTTCATCCGACCTACCTGCTGAAAAACCTACCCCCGACTCCGGTGATAACCCTCGAACGAGCCTGGAGGGCCGCCAAGGCTCAAGGGTTGCATTTCGTCTACCTGGGCAATGTCCCTGGGCATCCCGGAGAAAACACTGTTTGTCCGGGTTGCGATCAGATCGTCATCCACCGGGTTGGTTTCAATGTGATCAAGAATCGACTCAAGGACGGCGCCTGCCCGGACTGCGGCAGGAAGATCCCCGGAATCTGGTCATAGGGTGGGCCTGACGAAGCCAGAAACACAATATCTCGCAAAGATCGCAAAGATCGCCAAGAAGGAAAAATTACCTCCTGTGTTTCCTTTGCGTTCTCTGCGGTCTTTGCGAGAAAATGCCTTCTCACCGCACCGCCGCATTAACGCCGCCAATCAACCGAAGGCCTGCACCCATGGCCAAGAACCCCGGCCGGCAGACGAAGCCAGAAACACAATATCTCGCAAAGATCGCAAAGATCGCCAAGAAGGAA
>JAOZPW010000317.1 GCA_029932545.1 Thermoanaerobaculales bacterium
GGGTTCCAGATCGGCGCCCTCGGTTTGGCAGATACGGTTCAGGAACCGGAGATTTCAGTCTGGGGAGGTCGGGAGACGCTTCCTCACCCGGTAGCGCTTCGAGCGGCAGATGCCGTGCTGTCAATTTTGAAGAACGATGCCGTATTTGAACGGCTCGAGGAGCGGTGCCTCCAGTTGGTCGAGGGCATCACTGCATTGGCTCAACGATTCTCACGTCAGCTGAAGGTCAACCACCTTGGTTCGATTTTTGCGGTTTACGCTTCGCGTGACGATGTCTCGGACCATGCGCAGGCGGAAGCGTCGGATTCGGAAGTCTACACGCGGCTGGTTTCTGCCCTGAGAGAAGAAGGAGTCCTTTTTCCTCAGGAGGCACGCACGCCGGCTTTCGTCTCGTCGGCTCATGGGGCAAAAGACATTGAAGAGACCCTGGGGGCATTCGAACGAGTCCTCCTGAGGCTCCACCAGGAAGATCTGCCCTGACACGGCGAGAGTCCACTCTGATTGTGGGGCTCGCTCGACCGGCGGTCCCCAAGCCCATTGTCGAGGAGCATCTCGACGAGCTTGAGCGGTTGGTGGAGACAGCGGGTGGCGAAGTCCTGGGCCGGGCCGTACAGGAGCGTGATCGGCCCGATCCGGCGACCCTGGTTGGTTCGGGGTTTCTCGAGGGGATCGCGGAGGATTGTCGGGAGTTGAAAATCCAGTCCGTGGTCTTCGACGAGGACCTGACCGGTTCACAGGCACGCAATATCGAAAAGGTAATTCCTGAAGAGGTCAAGGTCCTGGATCGCGCCGCCGTGATTCTGGACATTTTTGCCGGGCGGGCTCGTACAAGGGAGGCTCAGACCCAGGTGGAGCTTGCCCAATTGAGCTATTTGCTGCCGCGGTTGACCCGGCGCTGGACTCACCTGTCCCGTCAGACGGGTGGAATCGGCACACGGGGAGTCGGTGAAACCCAGTTGGAGATCGATCGACGGTTGATCACCAAACGTATCGTCCACCTTAAGAAGAAGCTTAAGATTATTGAGCGTGATCGTCGCCGGCGGCGGAGCCGAAGGTGGGCCGTGCCGAGTATCGCCATGGTGGGCTATACCAACGCCGGGAAGTCCTCCCTGTTTCGGCGCCTGACTCGAGCCGACGTTCTGGTCGAGGACCGCTTGTTTGCCACTTTGGATCCCCGGACCCGAAGAGTCGATCTCGGGCATCAAATTTCGGCTCTGATGGTGGACACCGTTGGTTTCGTGCGAAAGTTGCCTCACGACCTCGTGGCGCCGTTCCGCTCGACACTGGAAGAAGCTGTCGAGGCCGATGTTGTGCTCCACGTTGTCGATGCCGCTCATCAAGCTTGGCAGGAACACCTCAGGGTGGGTGAGGCGACGCTTGCCGAGCTTGGCGTCGATCGTGATCGTATCGTCGTCGTCTTGAACAAGATTGATCTATTGCCCCGTCAGGCTTTGCCCGCCCTGCCCGGAGGTGGGGGGTTGCCCCTCAGTGCTGTTACGGGCGAAGGGTTGGAGGGGGTCCGGGAACACCTGCGCAGTCGGGTGCTCTCCTCGCCTGGGGTGTTGGTTGTACGGATACCTCTGAAAGAGAACCTGGCCGTTGAAAGGGCTGTCGCCTTTCCTTCTCAGGTGGCTCGGCGTTTCACCGGAGACCATCTGGACCTTGCCGTTCGGACAGATCTCGAACGACTGCGTCAAGCCTGCCTGGAAGACTATCGAGTTGAACACTGGGATGAGGAATCCGGCAAAGCCGGGGAAGACCATGGGTTGAACGATTTTGCAGGGAGCAATTAGCTATGCCGATTTATGAATTCCTGTGTCGAGACTGCAACAAGATCTTCAGTTTTCACTCGTTCAGGATCGATACCACCAAAATTCCGACATGCCCGAAATGCGGAGCTGAGGATCTCCAACGAAGGCCGTCGTCTTTTGGAATCAGTTCCAAGGCATCTCAACAATCGGCCCAGGGTGAAGGTGGTCCGGATCTTGACGACCCGAGGATGGAAGCCGAAATGATGCGTTTTGCTGCGGAGATGGAGCACCTCGACGAAAATGATCCCAAGGCGATGGCCGGGGCAGTCAGAAAAATGACGGAACTGGCCGGGGAACCGGTGACGCCGGCGATGGAGGAGATGATTCGCCGCCTCGAGGCCGGAGAGGATCCGGATCGCATCGAAGAGGATCTGGGGGATGCTCTCGAGGGAGAGATGGGTGATGAAGGCGGCGGGGGCTTTGGCGGGATGGCGCCGTCCCATGACGATGGTCTCTATCCGATGTAGGAACCGGCACTCCGGCCAAAGGCCGGTGGAACCGTCAGGTTCCGCATCCGAAGGATGCAGTGCGGGCAAGGGACCCACGCGCCGTCCGAAGGACGGCCGCGGCGAAGCCGCGAGGTCGCGAAGCGACCAGCGTGGGCAAAGGACCCACGCCGAGCCGACAGGCTCGGACCCGCGAAGCGACCAGCGTGGGCTAGCAGAAGTCATCGAAGTCCTCATCGCTGAGGTCACCGACCATCCCAGAAACCATGAGCGCCCTCTCCGACGGCGCGTGCCTGGTGCGACTTTCTTCACCAGGTAGACCTCCCAATCGAGCCGTCGATGCGAAGAAAGTCGACACCTGGCAACGCTCGGCGGTCGCCTCAGTAACCGAGTCTCGGACGTGAGCCGTAGGCCGCCGAGGTCATTTCCTCAAGGGGCGGTCCCCTTCCCGGTTCGAGTCATGGCTCCCCTTGAGGAACATGCACCGAGCGGGGGCGCGCCCTGCGCGAGCCCGAAGGCCGGGGCTGGACTCCAGGGGCAGGGCATTGAGGACATCGTTTTCTATGACACATTCGAGTCTGGTGATACCTCCGGCTGGTGGGCGCCTGCGAGGGTTGGAGAGACCGGTCAGAAGACCTGTTATGACCAGGCGGGAACGGTGATCGCTTGTGCCGGCACCGGCCAAGACGGTGACATTCAGCCGGGCGTTGCGTGGCCCGAACCTCGATTCGTCGATAATAGTGATGGAACCGTGACCGATATGCTGACGGGATTGATGTGGTTGAAGGATGCCAGTTGTGCGGATCTGGCGGGTACGGACACGAATGGCGCTGCCGACTGGACGACGGCGCTGACGGCGGCGCAGGCGCTGGCTGATGGGACCTGTGGTTTGACCGACAGCTCGGCGGCCGGCGACTGGCGTTTGCCGAGCCGTTGGGAGCTGGAGAGCCTGCTGGATCTTGAGTACCACCATCCCGCTCTATCCAACGCTGTGGGGACGGCTCAGTGGATCGAAGGAGACGCGTTCGAGGGTGTGCAGTCGGACCTCTATTGGCCGTCGACCTCCTGGGCGGACAGCCCGTCGGACGCGTGGTACGTGAACCTCGGCTACGGCCTCGCCTACTGCACCGCCAAGACGAGCGCCTTCTATGTGTGGCCGGTGCGAGGCGGACAGTGAGTGATTTTGTGCTTGGATCATTTGTGTTATTTGTGGGGTGCAGGGGGGGTGGATCCCCCTGCCGAGCTCGAAAATTTTGAGTCTTGGTGATTCGATCGACGAAGTTGGTCGCGCGGTTGCCATTGCGCTTCCTGGCTCGGACGCTGAATTCCATCCCCGGCCTTCGGGGCCGCTTCGCGTCCCCGCTCGGTCCCTCCCCTCAAGGGGCGCCTGGGTCGAAAATTGGGAGGTCATCGCCCCTCGAGGGAAGGGACCTCGGCGGCCTACGGCTCACGTCCGAGACTCGATTGCGGGCGCGCTCGCCGTGGGTTGCCCGGTGTCGCCCTTCTTCGCATCGACGGCTCGATTGGGAGGTCTGCCCGGTGAAGAGAGGGCACACCCGGCACGCCCCGCCCGAGGGTATTGGGCGCTCTTGGGGTTGTACGGTGGCGGGGGCTATTCCGGTTGCAGAGGTGGCCGATAATCCCACCATTCAAGAGCGCCCTTTTCGGGCGGGACGTGCCATTCATGCCTTCTTCTCTGCGCAGACCTCCCGATAACGGTGGAGCTGCGAGAAAAGGCATGAGTGGCAATCCACGGCGGCCGCCTCAGTGACCGAGTCTCGGCCAAAGTCGTAGGCCGCCGAGGTCGTTTTCCGGAGGGGCTGCTCCCTCCCGATTTTCGTCACGAAGCCCCTCCGGGAAATGCACCGAGCGGGGGCGCGAAGCGGCCCCGAAG
>JAOZPW010000064.1 GCA_029932545.1 Thermoanaerobaculales bacterium
AGTTGTTGACCCCCATCGCCATGGAAGTCGGACTGCGTTTCGCGATCCGTGAAGGCGGGCGCACTGTTGGCGCCGGCGCAATCACAGAGATCCTGGAGTAGGTTCAATGGCACGGGACACGGTTCACCTTCAGTGTACGGAGTGTAAGCGGCGGAACTATACTGCCGCCAGAAACAAAAAACAGCAGACCACCAAGTTGCAGTTCAACAAGTACTGCCGGTTCTGCCGTAAGCACACTCCTCACAAAGAGGTGTAGGCATCGTATTAACGAGAGTAGGCCAGTAGTTCAATTGGTAGAGCACCGGTCTCCAAAACCGGCTGTTGGGGGTTCGAGTCCCTCCTGGCCTGCCAGACCTCGACCTGTACTGGAGTCGACTGCATGAAATGGTGGAATCGTCTCAGGACCTTTATTCAAGAGGTCACTGTCGAGACCAAAAAGGTGACATGGCCTTCGAAAGAAGAAGTGCTCAGTACGACAACCGTCGTAGTGATCGCATCGTTCATCTTTGGCCTGTATTTATTTTTTTGTGACCTCATCTTTCTGGTCCTTCGGGACAAGATCTTTCAGCTCTTCGGCGTTTTTTCTTGAGAGCGTAGAGGGGATCGTTCATGACCAAACAGTGGTATATCGTCCACACGTATTCGGGATTTGAGGACAGGGTCCAGAAAACCCTCGAACAGCGCATCGAGGCGCTGGGGATGATGGAGTTTTTTGGCGAAATCCAGGTTCCGACGGAGACGGTTGTCGAGGTCAGGAATGGTAAGAAGAGGGAAGTTCGCAGAAAGTTCTTCCCGGGTTACGTGCTGGTGGAAATGGAATTGACCGACGATGCGTGGCATCTTGTGCGAAATACGCCCAAGGTGACTGGATTCGTCGGCGCCGGCCGAAAACCCACACCCCTGACGGAAGAAGAAGTCAACCAGATTCTCCACCAGTCGGTGGCGACACAGGAGAAGCCGAGGCCTAAGGAAATCTTCGAAAAAGGCGAGCGAATCAAGATCACAGACGGTCCATTCGCCTCATTTACCGGGGAGGTCGAGGAAGTCAATATCGACCGTTGCACCGTCAAGGTCATGGTGACCATCTTTGGCAGGGATACCCCGGTCGAGATGGAATTTCGCCAAGTCCAGAAGCTCGTGTGAGAGGAGAGCCATGGCAAAGAAAGTCATTGGTCAAATAAAGCTCCAGTTGTCTGGAGGTCAGGCTACACCGGCACCGCCGGTCGGCCCGGCTCTCGGCCAACATGGATTGAATATTATGGATTTCTGCAAGGCGTTTAACGCGCGGACGCAGAAGGAACAAGGGATTATCATCCCGGTCATCATCACTGTTTACTCTGACCGGACCTACAGCTTCATTACGAAAACGCCTCCCGCGTCATTCCTCTTGCGTCAAGCGGCCGGAATTGACAAAGGTTCAGGCGAACCCAACCGGGAAAAGGTGGGTGTCGTGAGCCAGGCTCAGGTCGAGGAAATAGCGACGACGAAGATGCCCGACCTCAATGCCGGTTCTCTCGACGCAGCGGTGCAGATCATCAAAGGCACCGCGAGGTCGATGGGAATCGAGGTTGAGGGCTGAGGAGGTTGCCGATGGCACACAAGGGTAAGAAGTACCGCGAGGCAGCCTCCAGGGTCGAACAACGGCCCTATTCCGTTGAGGAGGCGATCGCAAAGGTCCAGGATGCGGCGTTTGCTGCATTTGACGAGACCGTTGAAATATCCATGAGGTTGGGAGTCAACCCCAAACATGCTGATCAGATGGTGCGGGGCACTGTCGTGCTGCCGCATGGGACCGGCAAGACGAAGTTTGTCTTGGCAGTCTGTGAAGGCGCAAACCAGAAAACGGCCGAAGAGGCCGGTGCCGACCTCGTACTTTCTTCTGACGAGGCGGTCGAGAAAATTCAGGGCGGCTGGATGGACTTCGATGCCGTCGTGACGACGCCTGACATGATGCGGGGCCTATCCAAGGTAGCGCGCATTCTGGGTCCTCGGGGCCTGATGCCCAACCCCAAGTCAGGGACCGTCACGCCTGAGATCAGCTCTGCGGTCAAGGAAATTAAGGCCGGCCGAGTTGAGTTTCGTGTTGATAAGACGGCGATCATTCACGCCCCAGTCGGCAAGGTCTCTTTTGCGGCTGACAGCTTGCTGGATAACACCCGCAGCCTGATCGATGCGATTCAGAAGGCCAAGCCTGCGACGGCTAAAGGTCGTTATGTCGAATCTGTTTACCTCAGTTCCACGATGGGCCCCGGGGTCCAGGTGGACCTGACGAGTCTCGAAGTCAAATAGGGAGGGACGATGCTGACCAAAGAGCAAAAGCGCGTTCAGTTTGAAGCCCTCCGTCAGGACTTCGACGGGGTGCAGACCCTGTTTCTCTTGGAAAACGTAGGTCTGACGGTCAATGCCGTCAATGATCTGAGGAGTAAAATCCGAGAGATCGACTGTACCTACAAGGTTGTCAAGAACTCGGTGGTGAAACTCGCCATCGAGGGTACCGACAAGGAAGGGTTGTTGCCCCACCTCAAGGGACCGAAAGTCTTGGCTTTTACCTCCGGTGAAGGTGGTGCCTTGGGCAAGGTTCTCAAGGAGTTCATCAAGGACAATCCGGAATTATCCTTCAAGGAAGTCTTCCTCGAGGGAGAGGTTCTTGACGCGAAGGGCGCCGCAATGATTGCGGAATTGCCGACGCGTGAGGAATTGATATCGAAAATGCTGTACGTCCTGCAATCGCCGATGCGAAGGCTTGCAGTTGCGCTGAACAGCCCCGTACAAAAATTGACCTCGGTCCTGTCACAGGTAGCCGAGAAACAAGATTCCTGAGAATTCAAGGAGGATACTGAAAATGGCGCAAATCGAAACCCTCATGGATACCATCAAGGGCATGACCGTAATGGAGCTCAACGAGCTCGTGAAGGCTCTTGAAGAAGAATTTGACGTCTCTGCGGCAGCAGCCGGCCCCGTGATGATGGCTGGTGCCATTCCGGGTGCAGGTGCTGAACCTGCTGAAGAGCAGACCGAGTTTGACGTTGTTTTGAACTCCATCGGCGACAAAAAAATCAATGTGATCAAGGCCGTGCGAGAGGTCACCTCCTTGGGGCTGAAAGAGGCCAAGGAGTTGGTTGAAAGCGCCCCGGTCAAGGTGAAGGAAGGCGTCTCCAAGGACGAAGCCGAGGAGACCAAGAAGAAGTTCGAGGACGCCGGCGCCCAGGTTGAGATCAAGTAACTGAGCGGCTCGGACCTGGATTGGGCGATTCTGGTGAGAATTGTCCAATTGAGGTCGGTAATTATTCGGGCTGATCAGGCCATGGGTGGGAATGTCCCACCCAAAGCCGGGCCTGACACCCGAGACGGATGGTCCTATTGGATGCACTGTAAATATCGGCATTTCGGGGTCGCTGGGGCAGGGCGCGGACAGCTGCGCCCTGACCCAAACAGAATCCGATCCTGCCGGTATAAGGCGCGTGACATTCATGGGGAAGTTCAGTCTCACAAGAAGTTGCAGACGTGGGGAGAGATCTGTCTCCCCGCGTCTTCATTGGCCGGGAGGGTGTCTCCATGACAACTAGCCCCACTGGGCGTAAGAGTTTTTCAAAAAATGAATCAACGATTCCGTTGCCAAACCTGATTCAGGTCCAGCGGAGCTCCTACGAGGATTTCCTTCAGATGGATCTCCTCCCTGAGGAGCGTGCCGATAGCGGGCTGCAATCGGTCCTGACGACGATTTTTCCGTTCACCGACTTCCGGGAGACCTGCGAACTGCAGTTCATCCGTTATGAAATCGGGAACTGGTCGTGCCGTTGCGGACGAATGCAGGGATTGGAACATCTCCGTCTGACCTGTGAGCACTGCAGTGCACGATTCAAGGCCGGTGCGCCGCACGAGTTTGAGGTGGTATGCCCGGGTTGTGGCAAGGCAAATCGAAATCGTATCGAGATCTGCAATACTTGTGGAACTTCGGTGGCGCTCCGTTTGACCTTCGCGGATGACGAGTGTCGAAAACGAGGTATGAGCTATGCCGTCCCCATCCGGTTGACATTCCGAATGGTAACGTTCGACACCGAAGAAGACGGGTCTCGGCAGCTCCGTGACCTCAAGGAAGAGGAGCTCTATTTCGGTGAACTCCCGTTGATGACTGACAGCGGTACCTTCATCATCAATGGAACCGAACGAGTCATTGTCTCTCAGCTTCACCGTTCACCGGGTGTCTTCTTTACCCTCGAAGGGCCAAACCACTTCCTGGCCAAGGTCGTGCCCTATCGCGGGTCCTGGATCGAATTCGAGTACGACAACAAGCAGATCCTTTGGGTTCGTATCGACCGGAAGCGGCGCCTTCCCGGCACAGTCTTTCTCCGGGCCCTGAGTCCCGAGCTCGAGACTGATTCGATGATCCTGAAGTCGTTTTGTACCGTCATCGACGTCAAATTGGATGCCAAGAAAAAGAAGGCGACGTTGGCGCTGGATTGCCGAATTCTCGATATCGATGGGGAACGGAGAGAAGGCCAGAGGTTCAGACAGGTCAAGGATCCGCACCTGTTTGCCGACCTCAAGCTGGATGCAGCGCTGCGAACCCGGCTGGAAAATGCGGGCGCCAAGGGCAAGACTCACAACGTCAAGGTCGATGCCGAGAAACTGATCGGTGCAATTCTGGTTGACGATATTGTTGATCCGGAAACTGGTGAGGTCAAAGACTTCGCACGGGCCAATAGCCGGGTCACTGATGAGTTGTTGGCCTACGCCGAAGAGATTGGTATTCGGACCCTCCCGCTGGTCTTCCCTGATTGGGACCCCGTTGGAGAAATCCTGCACCTGACGCTGGAGAAGGATTCTTCGACCTCACAGATGGATGCGCGGATGGAGATCTACCGGCGGCAACGTCCCGGTGACCCCCCAACCGAAGAATCTGCAACCACACTCTTTAACGGTCTCTTCTTCGACGAGAGAAAATACAACCTCTCTGCGGTCGGCCGATTCAAGTTCAACGCCAAGTTGGGTCTGGACAAGGACCTCGGTCAACGCATTCTTGATGTCGAGGACTTCCGGGAGTTGGTGACCTATTTGTTGCGGTTGCACAGGGATCTCGGACGCGTCGACGATATCGACAGTCTGGCCAACCGGCGGGTTCGAACGGTCGGCGAGTTGATGGAAAACCAGTTCCGTATCGGATTGGTGCGTATGGAGCGGGCGATCAAGGAGAAGATGTCCATCCATCCCGATATCGACTCGGCAATGCCTCGGGACCTGGTCAACTCCAAACCGGTGATTGCATCGGTCGACGAGTTCTTCGGTTCTTCGCAGCTCTCGCAGTTCATGGATCAGACGAACCCTCTCTCGGAGGTCACACATAAGCGGCGGTTGTCGGCCCTCGGGCCTGGCGGACTTTCGCGTGAGCGGGCCGGATTCGAGGTTCGAGACGTACACTCGACCCACTACGGACGGATTTGTCCGATTGAAACCCCTGAGGGTCCGAACATCGGACTGATTTCCTCGTTGTCCTGCTATGCCCGCCTCAACCCGATGGGCTACATCGAATCGCCCTACAAGAAGGTTGAGGGCGGCAGGGTTCTGGACCACGTGCGGATTACCCAGGTAGGGGATTCAGAATTCCAATTGGGTGAGACAGTCCTGATTGAAGCATTTGACAAGGCCAATACGACGCTGAAGAAAGCCGGCAAGGTCGGTGTTTGGGGCGAGCCCCACGCCTTCTACCTGCCTGCCTGGGAAGAGGAGACCCTCAATATCGCGCAGGCCAATGCGCAAGTTGACGGCAAGGGAGTCTTGGTTGATGAGAAAGTGATTGCTCGATCAGCCGGCGAGTTTCTGCTGATCGACCGCAAAGAGGTCAACTACATTGATGTTTCGCCGCGGCAGGTCGTGTCTGTGGCGGCCTCCCTGATCCCCTTCCTTGAGCACGATGACGCCAACCGGGCCTTGATGGGCAGTAATATGCAGCGCCAGGCTGTGCCGTTGGTCTCGCCCGAGTCCCCCATTGTCGGTACCGGAATGGAACGTCGCGTGGCCAACGATTCCGGTGCAGTGGTTGTGTGCCGCCGGGACGGCATCGTGGACAAGGTTGACGCCCAGCGCATCATCGTCAGGATCGAAGGCGAGGGTGAAGGAGACTTCGGCGCCGACATCTATCAGATGACGAAATTCCGGAGATCGAACCAGAACACGTCGATCAACCAGAAACCGTTGATCACAGAAGGCCAGCAGGTTTTCAAGGGACAGATTCTGGCCGACGGGCCCAATACCCAGTTGGGCGAATTGGCGCTGGGCCACAACATCCTGGTTGCCTTCATGCCCTGGCGCGGATACAACTTCGAGGATGCCATCATCGTGTCCGAACAGTTGCTCAAGGACGACAAGTACACCTCAATCCATATCGAGGAATATGAGACCTCGGCTCGAGACACCAAATTGGGGCCGGAAGAGATCACCCAAGATATTCCCAACGTGTCCGAAAGTGCGTTGAGCCACCTGGATGAGGCCGGCATCATTCACGTCGGCGCCCAGGTTAAACAGGGTTCGATTCTGGTTGGCAAGGTGACTCCCAAGGGAGAGACCCAGTTAACGCCTGAAGAGAAACTGTTGCGGGCGATTTTCGGCGAAAAGGCCGGAGATGTACGCGACGCCTCTCTCAAATGCCCCCCGGGAATTGAGGGTGTTGTCGTCGGTGTCCGGGTTTTTGCCCGGAAGGGCGTCGAAAAGGACAGCCGACAGTTGACGATCGAAAATGATGAGATTGATCGGATCCGAAAGAACTCCGAGGATGAGAAGCGCATCATTCTGGAGGTCAGGGATTCCAAGATCACCAGTCTTTTGGAAGGCCAGAAGATTACTGCAGCCCTGAAAGCCACGGATGGTTCAGTCCTGATCAAGAAGGGCGATGTTTTGACCTCGGACGTCCTGGCCGGCCTGACCCGAGCCCAGTTCCGAGACCTGCCGCTGAAGGACTCGGTTCTGCAAGACAAGGTTGGAATGATCATCCGCCAGGCAGAGTCTCAGGTCGAGGTCTTGGAACAACTGAACCAGGAGCGGATTGAACTGCTCCGTCAAGGGGATGAACTTCCTCCGGGCGTGATCAAACAGGTCAAGGTCTTCATCGCCATGAAGCGCAAGCTTCAGGTTGGTGACAAAATGGCCGGTCGACACGGAAACAAGGGTGTGATCTCTCAGACATTACCTGAAGAGGACCTGCCTTTTCTTCCTGACGGAACGCCGGTCGAGATCATCCTCAACCCGCTGGGTGTGCCCTCGCGGATGAACGTGGGCCAGATCCTGGAGACCCACCTTGGGTGGGCCGGCCACGAATTGGGCCTGAAATTTGCCACGCCGGTGTTCGAGGGTGCGACCGAAGACGAAATCCACGACATGCTGGACAAGGCGGGGTTGCCCGTTGACGGTAAGAGCCTGCTGTATGACGGCAAGACCGGAGAGGCTTTCGAAAACCGGATTGCCATCGGCTACATCTACATGCTCAAGCTCAGCCATCTGGTTGACGACAAGATTCATGCACGCTCGATCGGGCCATACTCCCTGATCACCCAACAGCCACTGGGCGGTAAGGCCCAGTTCGGTGGACAACGTCTCGGTGAGATGGAGGTTTGGGCTCTCGAGGCCTATGGCGCCGCTCACACCCTTCAGGAGCTGTTGACGGTCAAATCCGACGATGTCGACGGCCGGGCCAAGGTCTATGAGTCGATCGTCAAGGGTCAGGTGCCTGAGGAGCCTGGGCTCCCCGAATCTTTCAACGTGTTGGTCCGCGAGTTGCAGGCCTTGGGTCTGGATGTCGAACTGCTTCAGCAGGAAGACGAATAAAGGAGATTGTGAATGCAACACACGCCCTTGTCAGAAGTTCGCAATTTCTTCGAGAAGCCAAAGCCGTTGAACGACTTCAACGCAATTCGGTTGGGTCTGGCCAGTCCGGAGAAAATCCGGTCGTGGTCCCACGGTGAAGTGATCAAGCCTGAGACCATCAACTATCGAACGTTCAAGCCCGAACGCGATGGTCTTTTCTGCGCCAAGATCTTCGGTCCGACGACGGATTGGGAATGCCTGTGCGGCAAGTACAAGAGAATGAAGTACCGGGGCGTCGTCTGTGACAAATGCGGCGTCGAAGTTACCAAGTCCAAGGTCCGCCGTGAACGGCTGGGGCACATTGAACTGGCTGCACCGGTATCACACGTCTGGTTTTTCAAAGGCCTCCCGTCCCGTATCGGTCTGTTGCTGGATATGACCATGCGCTCTCTCGAGAGAGTGTTGTACTTTGAGGCCTACGTAACCATAGACCCTGGTGATACTTCTCTGGAAGAGAAACAGGTCCTGGCCGAAGAGGAGTTCCGGGAAGCCAAAGACGAATTCGGCGAAGCCTTTGTCGCATCGATGGGTGCCGAGGCCATTCGCACTCTTCTGGAGCGATTGGACCTCGATGAGATGGCCGCGGAACTTCGGATGTTGATGCGGACCGAGACTTCGGTCATGCGTCGTCAGAAGGCCGCCAAACGACTCAAGCTTGTAGAGGCCATGCGCCGGTCGGGCAACCGACCCGAGTGGATGATCCTTGAGGTCATCCCCGTTCTCCCTCCCGAGCTCCGGCCTCTTGTTCCCCTGGATGGTGGCCGGTTTGCCACCTCTGACCTCAACGACCTCTACCGGCGGGTGATCAACCGCAACAACCGCCTGAAAAAACTTCTGGACCTTCGGGCGCCGGAGGTGATTGTCCGTAACGAAAAGCGGATGTTGCAGGAAGCCGTGGATGCCCTGTTCGACAATGGGCGCCGTGGGCGAGTCATCAAGGGTTCGAACAATCGCCCCTTGAAATCCCTGTCGGACAATCTCAAGGGCAAGCAGGGGCGCTTCCGCCAGAACCTATTGGGCAAGCGCGTCGATTACTCCGGGCGCTCGGTCATCGTGGTTGGACCTGATCTCAAGATCAACCAGTGCGGGCTTCCGAAGAAGATGGCCTTGGAGCTGTTCAAACCATTCGTATACAGGGAATTGGAAAGTCGTGGTCTGGCCACGACGATCAAGATGGCCAAAGAACTGGTGGAGGATCAAACTCCGGACGTCTGGGATGCCCTGGAGGCCGTGATCAAGGAGCATCCGGTGCTGCTCAACCGGGCGCCGACGCTCCACCGCCTGGGGATTCAGGCCTTTCTCCCTGTGCTGGTCGAAGGCAAGGCGATCAAGATTCACCCGTTAGTCTGTGCTGCGTACAACGCGGACTTTGACGGTGACCAGATGGCGGTCCACCTCCCTCTGTCGCCTGCGGCTCAACTCGAAGCTCATATCCTGATGATGTCTTCAAGGAATATTTTATCTCCAGCCAGTGGGCGTCCATTGGCCGTTCCCTCCCAGGACATGGTCATCGGTATGTACTATCTGACGACCGAAAACTACCTGGCCAAAGGAGCGGGCAAGACCTTCGCCTCAGCTAAAGAGGTCTATTTGGCCTTCTCACAGGATGTGATGGGCACCCAGGCCCCGATCCAGATGCGGTACACGGGCAAACTTGTCGACCTCGTCGCCCAGGGCGGTAGCCAGGATCTCCAGCACGCCGACGTGATCGAGGTGGAGAACATGCTCCTGGAGACGACGGTCGGCAGGGTGCTGTTCAACATGGAGATGCCTGAAGGGCTTCCATTCATCAACGGCCAGCTCAAGAAAAAGGGCCTTCAGAACCTGGTGGCCTACTCTTTCATGCTGTTGGGCCACGATGCGACGATCGTTTTGTTGGATACGTTGAAAGAAACCGGGTTCCACTATGCGACGAAATCCGGCCTTTCTTTGTCCAGCACTGACATGGTGATTCCGGAGACCAAGGCCGCTCTGATTGAAAAGGCTCATGCCCAGGTTGACGAGATCGAAAAGCAGCGTGGCCAGGGTCTGATCACCGACGGTGAACGGCACAACAAGGTGATCGACATCTGGCACAACGTCACCGAGAGCGTTGCCCACGAAATGTTCGATCAGATCTCCAGCATTGATCAGGAAGAAGGTGGCTACAACCCGATCTTCATGATGGCGGATTCCGGCGCCCGAGGCAGTCGGGAGCAGGTTCGCCAGCTGGCCGGCATGCGAGGCCTGATGGCCAAGCCTTCGGGCGAAATCATGGAGACGCCCATTACGGCGAACTTCCGTGAGGGTTTGTCGGTGGTTCAGTACTTTATTTCGACCCACGGTGCGCGTAAGGGTTTGGCCGACACAGCGTTGAAGACGGCGGACTCGGGATATTTGACCCGACGTCTGGTGGATGTTGCGCAGGACGTTATCGTGGTCGAACATGACTGCGAGACGGAAAACGGCATCGAGGTCACCGCGATCAGCGAGGGTGGAGAGATTCTGGAGCAACTGCGAGATCGCTTGGTCGGTCGCGTTGTTGCCGAGGATATCTACGACCCGATCGAGGGGTCACTGATCTGTGGTGTCAACACATTGGTCAGCGAGGCCCTGGCATCGCAGATTCAAGAGAGCGGAATCGACCGGGTCCGGATCCGGTCCGCACTGAGCTGCGAGACTGAGCGTGGTATCTGCCAGTTGTGTTACGGCCGGATGTTGGCCACCGGCAGAATCGTTGAACTTGGTGAAGCGGTCGGTATCATCGCTGCACAATCGATTGGTGAACCTGGAACCCAGTTGACAATGCGGACCTTCCACTATGGTGGAACAGCAACGACCGGGGGGGATCGATCCCAGCATATTTCGACCCACGCGGGTACCGTCAAATTCCTCCAGATCAACTCAGTGGAAAACCGGGAAAGCCAACAGATTGCCATCTCACGGACCGGTAAGGTGGTCATCCTCGATGACCGCCAGCGGGAGAAGGAAAGGTACTCGGTTGCCTACGGTTCCAGACTGGAAGTCAAGGATGGTCAGGAGGTTGAGCCGGGTTCGATTCTCGTCGAGTGGGACCCATTCACCTCGTCCATTCTGACCGCAGTGTCGGGAACGGCCCACTTCATCGACCTCGTCGAAGGCGAAAATGTCCGAGAAGAGATTGATAAATTGACGGGCCATGCCCACAAGATTGTCATCGAGCCCTTGGGTTCCGGCAAGAGGATCCCGACAATCGAAGTCAAGGCTGCCGATGGCGAAGAGCGACGCTATCAACTTCCGATTGGCGCTCATTTGACGATTGGGGAGAACGAGAAGGTCGCCGTGGGTGACGTTCTGGCCAAAATTCCACGAGAGTCATCCAAAACAAAGGATATCACTGGCGGTTTGCCCAGGGTTGTAGAGCTCTTTGAAGCCCGGAAGCCAAAGGATCCTGCAGTCGTCTCCGAGATCGACGGCACGGTTCGGGTTACCGAGCCGGTCCGCGGCCAACGCCGTATCGTCGTCGAGGGCGAGGGTGATGAACACCGTGAATACGCCATTCCACGGTATGCCCACGTCTCGGTTCAAGAGGGTGAGTTCACACAGGCTGGTGACCCGCTGACCGAAGGTGCGATCAACCCGCACGATATCTTGTCGATCCTCGGCGAGCAGGAAATGCAGCGCCACCTCGTGGACCGCATTCAGGAGGTCTACCGATCCCAGGGTGTGGCCATCAACGACAAGCACATTGAGGTGATGGTTCGCCAGATGATGCGGTTCGTGAAGGTTGTCGACCCGGGAGACACGGACTTCCTGTTGGACCAACAAGTTCCCAGGTATCTGTTCCGCGGCGAAAACCTGCGAGTTGAAAACGCCGGCGGTGAGCCGGCAACCGCCAACAGTCTGCTCTTGGGTATCACCAAGGCGTCGTTGGCAACCGAGAGTTTCATCTCTGCGGCATCGTTCCAGGAGACCACTCGGGTCCTGACTGAAGCTTCGGTTTCCGGCAAGGTCGATAATTTGCACGGTCTCAAGGAGAACGTGATTGTCGGCCGCCTGATTCCGGCGGGTACGGGGACGCCGCGCTACCGCCGGACCATCATCGATGAGGTGCCGGAAGAGGAGATGGATATTCAAGAAGCCGAGCCGGATCTCTATCTGGAGATGACCGAGGCCGCCCAGAATCTGTTGGACGGAACCCTCGGGGGGGAAAAACCGAAAGCCAAGGCCAGCGGCGGTTGACATTCGCCGCCGTCTTAAGTATTCTTCCGCGGCTCTGACAGCAGAGCGTGAGTGAAGTTGAGAACTGCCGGATGGATTTTCACCGGGCCTTTCTCACAGAGAAAACAGGGAGCCACGATGCCGACAATCTCGCAGCTGGTCCGCCATGGACGAAAAAAGATCACCGAGAAGACCAAGAGCCCGGCCCTTCAGTCGTGCCCGCAGCGTCGAGGTGTGTGTACCCGCGTCTTCACAACGACGCCGAAGAAGCCGAACTCGGCCCTCCGAAAAGTTGCCCGTGTTCGATTGACCAACGGTATTGAAGTGACGGCGTATATCCCTGGCGAGGGGCACAACCTTCAAGAGCACTCCCAGGTGATGATCCGGGGCGGCAGGGTCAAGGACCTTCCCGGTGTCCGGTACCACATTGTTCGGGGTTCCATGGATAGCCAAGGTGTTGAGGGGCGTCGTCAGCGACGGTCCAAGTACGGCGCGAAGCGCCCGAAGAACTAGCAAGGGGAATTTGATGCCACGCCGTGCCACTATCGACAAGCGAGTTGTTCTCCCGGATCCGGTCTATAAATCCCGGCTGGTGACCAAGTTCATCAATAATGTTGCCAAGGACGGCAAGAAATCCGTCGCCGAGCGCCTCTTTTACGGTGCGCTGGAGATGATTGAAGACCGGACGGGTGAAGATCCTGTCAAGGTCTTCAAGAAGGCGGTTGATAATGTCAAGCCGCAGGTCGAGGTCAAGTCTCGCCGTGTCGGTGGGTCGACCTATCAAGTTCCGATCGAAGTCAGCGGTGACCGCCAACAGGCTCTCGCCATTCGCTGGCTTATCGGATATTCGCGTGCCCGTCATGAGAAGACCATGATGCAGAAACTGGCGGGCGAGTTCATCGATGCCTCCAGCAATCGTGGCGCTACCATCAAGAAGCGCGACGACACTCACCGGATGGCCGAGGCCAACAAGGCCTTTGCCCATTATCGCTGGTAGGGGAGTCTTTGCCGTAGTTTGCTATTGTTAACTGTTATTTGTTTTTGAGGAGATCTTTGACAATATGGCCCGAAACGTTCCTTTAGCTCTTGTCCGTAATATCGGCATCATGGCCCACATTGATGCCGGTAAGACGACGACAACAGAGCGGATCCTCTATTACACGGGGATCAACTACCGCCTGGGCGAGGTGCATGATGGCACCGCGACCATGGACTGGATGGAGCAGGAACAAGAACGGGGTATCACCATCACGTCAGCCGCGACCACGTGTTCGTGGCGAGATTGTCGGATCAATATCATCGATACTCCTGGCCATGTTGATTTCACTGCCGAAGTCGAGAGGAGCCTGAGAATCCTCGATGGCGCTGTTGCGGTCTTCTGTGCAGTCGGTGGTGTGGAGCCCCAGTCGGAGACGGTGTGGCGTCAAGCCGATCGTTACCGTGTCCCTCGCA
This sequence comes from Thermoanaerobaculales bacterium, assembly GCA_029932545.1. Classification (GTDB taxonomy): domain Bacteria; phylum Acidobacteriota; class Thermoanaerobaculia; order Thermoanaerobaculales; family Sulfomarinibacteraceae; genus DAOWGJ01. The sequence goes on from JAOZPW010000064.1 coordinate 13,489, forward strand.
TCGCGTTCGTCAACAAGATGGATCGTGTGGGAGCGAATTTTGCCAGGGTTGTGGATCAGATCAAGAACAAGCTCAAGGCCAATCCAGTTCCGATCCAGATTCCCATGGGATGTGAAGAGGGTTTCGTTGGCGTGATCGATCTGGTACGGATGAAGGCCTACCGGTACCTCGAAGAGACTTTGGGCGCCGAATATCACGAAGAAGAAATTCCGGATGACTTTCGGGCCGAGGCCGAGGAGTGGCGGGAAAAGCTCCTGGAGACAGTCGCCGAAGTTTCCGAAGAACTGTTGAGCGACTACCTGGCGGATGGCGTTTTGAAAGAAGAGCAGATCAAGGCTGGTCTTCGTCAGGGTACGGTCGAAAACAAGCTTGTTCCGGTCCTCTGCGGTTCGGCATTCAAAAACAAGGGTGTCCAGCCGATGCTTGACGCCGTTGTCGACTTCATGCCTTCGCCTCTGGATGTCCCGTCGATCGAGGGTATCGGTGACCGGGACCGGGAGGAGACTCGGCCGGCCGATGATGACGCGCCTTTTGCCGCGCTGGTCTACAAGATCATGACCGACCCCTTTGTCGGTCAGTTGGCTTTTATGCGGGTTTACTCCGGCCATGTCGAAACCGGCGTCTCGGTCCTCAATGCCATCAAGGGCAAGCGTGAGCGGGTCGGACGGCTTTTGCGGATGCACGCCAACAAGCGTGAAGAGATCAGCGAGGTCTGGGCCGGTGACATCTGTGCAGTCGTTGGTCTTCGAAATGTCACTACCGGTGACACCATTTGTGATGCCAAGCACCCGATCGTATTGGAGTCGATGAACTTCCCCGAGCCGGTGATCTCGGTGGCCATCGAGCCCAAGACCAAGGCTGACGAGGCCAAATTGGGTCAGGCCTTGACCAAATTGACCAGCGAGGATCCGACCTTCAAGGTCACGACCAATGAAGAGACCGGCCAGACGATCATTTCGGGAATGGGTGAGCTCCACCTGGAAATCATCATCGACCGCCTTATGCGCGAATTCAAAGTCGGCGCCAGCGTCGGCCGACCCCAGGTTGCCTACCGTGAGACCATCAAAGTGGCGGCCGACGGTGAGGGCAGGTTCATCCGCCAAACCGGCGGGCGAGGCCAGTACGGGCATGCCAAGGTGCGTATCTGGCCCTTGAATGACGGGACGGACTTCGAATTCGTCAACGAAATTACCCAGGGTACGATCCCAAAAGAATTTGTACGCCCCGTGGAACTGGGCATTAAAGAGGCGATGGATCGGGGTTTCTTGGCGGGTTATCCGTTGGTTGGTATCGGCGCCGCTCTTTACGACGGCTCGTTTCACGACGTCGACTCATCCGAGATCGCGTTCAAGGTTGCGGGTTCGATGGCGTTTCAGGATGCCGCCACCAAGGCTGAGCCGGTGCTGATGGAGCCGGTGATGGAAGTAGAAGTCGTCACTCCGGAAGATTATCTGGGTGATGTGATAGGGGATCTCAACCGGCGTCGAGGTCAGATCAACTCGACGGAGCAACGCGTCGGTTTTCAGGTGGTGAGCGTTCACGTGCCGTTGTCGGAGATGTTCGGGTATGCGACGGATCTCCGGTCGGCGACGCAGGGGCGGGCAACCTACACAATGCAATTCGATCATTACGACGAGGTGCCTCGGAAGCTGTCCGATGCAATCGTCGCCCGCGTCCGTGGGATTTCGGCGTAGGGGGAGGCATTATGGCCAAGGAAAAGTTTGAGAGGACGAAGCCGCACATCAACATT
>JAOZPW010000318.1 GCA_029932545.1 Thermoanaerobaculales bacterium
CTGCCCACGGCGAGGTCATTCTCTCGGCGCTGGATGTCAATATCACGTGCGGCGATCGTGGGCATACCGCCCTTCAAACGCACCCACTGCGTGCCCTCGTCCACCGTAAAGTAGACACCAAACTCGGTGCCCGCAAAGAGCAACTCGGGCTTAATATGATCCTGCATCAGTGCCCACACGATCTCCTTCTCAGGCAGGTCACCGGCAATGGAGCTCCAACTGCGGCCGCGATCGCGGCTGACCAGGGCGTAGGGCTTGAAATCGCCGTTCTTGTGGTTGCTGAAGGCGGCGTACACCGTGTCCTCGTCATGCAGCGAGGCCTCCAGACGACTGACGTAGGTCATGTCAGGCACACCGGGAAAGTGCTCTTGCCGCTGCCAATTGGCGCCGCCGTCTTCGCTGATCTGGATCAACCCGTCGTCGGTACCGGCGTAGAACAGACCTTCCACCAGGGGCGACTCTGTCAACGACACGATATTGCCGAAATCCGAGGTGGACTTGTTCTTTGAGACGGCGTCCATGCTCCACAGGGCGCCCATCACCTCGAGCTGGTCACGGTCCAGCCCACGGCTCAGGTCGGGGCTGACGGCCTGCCACGAGTTGCCGCGGTCGTCTGAGCGGAAGACCCGTTGGCAGGCGAAGTAAAGGCGAGTGTGTGAGTGGGGACTGATGAACAGCGGTGAATCCCAGTTCCAGCGGTGGGCATCCTCACCAGGCGCCTCCTGCGGCTGGATATCGACTGTCTCGCCGCTCTTGCGATCGTGGCGCACAAGCCCGCCGTACTGCCATTCGGAGTAGACGGTGTTGGGATCTTGTGGATCCACGACCGTCTCGTAGCCGTCGCCCCCCACCGTGATGAACCAATCCTCGGTGGCGATGCCCGACTTCGCCAGAGTGCGTGTTGGACCACCGATCGAGGCGTTGTCCTGGGTGCCGCCGTAGATGTAATAAAAGGGCTTGGAGTTGTCCACCGACACCCGATAGAACTGGGTCACGGGCAGGTTTTCCTTATAGAGCCAGGTGGCGGCACGGTCGAAACTCTCATAAACCCCGCCATCACAGCCGGCCAGCAGGTATTCGGGGTCCTCGGGATCGATCCACAAGGCGTGGTTGTCCACGTGTTTGAACTCCTCACCCGCCTTGACCATTGTCGCGCCTCCGTCCGTGCTGACGTGCATCCAGGTATCCATCGAGTAGAACCGCTGCGGATCCACAGGGTCACAGATCAACTCGTTGTAATACTGAGGACTGACCGAAGCGTAATCAGACCGCCTCTCCCAGGTCTCACCGCGATCGATAGATCGGAAAATCCCACTCTTGTCCAGGGCCGCCTCCACGATGGCGTAGAGCGTATTCGGCGCACTGGGCGCAATGCACATACCGATGCGTCCCTTGTCCACCTCGGGCAGACCTTCGTTGATCTCCCGCCAGGTGGCGCCGCCATCGGTGGACTTGTAGATGCCCGATTCCGGTCCCCCGTTGATCAGGGTCCACACCCGGCGCCGGCGCTGGTATGCCGAGGCGTAGATGGTGTCGGGGTTCGACGGATCGAGGAAGACCTCATTGATCCCGGTGTCGTCCGAGATGTGAAGGATGCGTTCCCAGCTTTCGCCGCCGTCGGTGGTCTTGTACAAACCGCGGTCGCCTCCCGACTTCCACAGAGGCCCCTGGGCCGCAACATAGACCACGTTGCCGTCCTCGGGGTGAATAGCGATCATGCCGATATGTTCGGAGTTCTCGAGGCCCATACGCTTCCAGTTTGCGCCGCCGTCAATGCTCTTGTAGACGCCGTCCCCAAAGGACACAGAGCGCTGGCTGTTGTTTTCTCCGGTACCCACCCACACGACATTGGGGTTGGTGGGATCGAGTTCCACACACCCGATGGAGTAGGCGCCTTCGTCGTCAAAGACCGGCGTCCAGGTGGTCCCCGCGTTGGTGGTTTTCCACACACCACCCGAGGCTACGGCCACAAAGAAGTGGTGACGCCTTTCAGGATCGACCGCGAAGTCGGTGATCCGCCCCGAGTTGATCGTGGGGCCCACGTTGCGCAGCTCAAGGCCGGCGAAGGTGGAGGCCGCCATCAAACGGTCGTCCTCCTTTTTCGTGTCCTTGCCGGTGTCGGCAGCCGCCATTGCGGCGAGACTCAGGATGAGAGTTGCGACGATAAGGGCCTTGCTATTCATGGGATAACCTCCTGCGATTTCGGTCGTTTGAACGATGACTCAACGGCTCGGCGAGTTGCCCTCGGGATGCCAAATCGATCCTTCAATCACCCCGGTGGCCCCTCATAATTAAATTCCACAATCAGGCCGGCAACCCGATTGATGACACCTACTCTCACTCAAACTCAGCGATTCCTGGAGCATTGGCCACGACGCCATTCGCTGAATCCCGGTTCCCAAAATGCCAATGCCTCAAGAATCGCTTGGGATGGCAAAGAGGCTGAACTGTCCCCCAAAGGGCACCATGACGATCCGGCCGGCGCCATCCAAATCGGCGTTGCTGGGGAAAGGCTGATCAGAATCCGTCCGAAAGGCCCTGAAGCCGAAGGGGACTTCTGCGTCTTCCGGCGCCAGCCAGTCGGGAATGACCAGATCCCACCTTTCTTCAGCCTCCGGGACCACCCTCATTTCGATCTCATCCGCCGCAACGGCGCCGAATTCCTTGCGTTGCTCGACGAGCTGTTCGGCATCATCGATCGCTTCCTCGAGGATTTGCTCAAGAAAGGCCCTCGCGGTCTCCGGTTCCTCGACACCTCGAACCTCTGCTTCAACCAAAAGTTGATACTTCTCGGCGTCGATCTCCTCGGACGCGGTGATGTCCACCTGGAAGGCCTGGCCGCCATCTTCGGTCTCGACGTCGAAGGACGTGCCATACACCATGTCCCGGACCACCAACGCCAGAAAGAGCTCCTCGACAGTCGATGCCGGAAATGCTATCTCAAATGATGCCAACCACGGTTCCATGTCAATCCTCCTTGCGGCCGAACAACGCCGCCACAATAATCCCCAGTCCATAGAGCAACATCATGGGAACTGCGAACACGGACTGCGTCGCGATGTCCGGTGTTGGGGTGATGATCGCCGCAACAACGAAGATCACCAGAATTGCCCACTTGTACCACCGTACCAACTGCCTCGCACTGACAATGCCGAGACGGGCTAGAAAAAATATAAGCATCGGGATTTCAAAGACCAGTCCCAGTCCCAGCAGAATCTTCGACATCATCGAAAAATACGTCTGGATCGTTACGACCTGTTTAAAGCCCTCTCCGACGCTCAACAGAAACTTGACGACCATTGGAAAGGCGATCAGGTACCCGAAATACCCTCCTGCAACAAAGAAAACCGACGTGAAAAAGATGAACGGCAGTGCCAGGTTACGCTCGGAGTCATAGAGACCCGGCCGGATGAAGAGCCACACCTGGAGCAGGATGACCGGCGCAGCCAGGAAGATCCCCGCCAGCAGGGCCACCTTGACATACAGCATGAAGGGTCCGGACAGATCGGTGAAGGCCAACTGCTCGCCCGGGGGCAATGCCTGGAGGATCGGCCGCTCGAGCCACCTGAAGATCGTGGGCGCAAAATACCAGGAGCCAAGAAAACCCACGAAAATAGCCGCCGCGGAGATCGTCAAGCGTTTCCGAAGCTCGTCAAGGTGCTCAATCAGGGACATGCGCTCCAGCCCCCGAGTTTTACCTGATTCGATTTCGGGAATCTGCCCCTCGGAAGATGCGGTCACGAATCCTCCAGCTTCTTTATGACGCCGTCCTTGATTGAGGAAATCTCCTTGCCGACATCCCGCACCTCTTCAAGACCTTTCTTCAGCTCAACCAGGTCTTCACCGGCAACTTCATCCTCGATGGTTCGTTTGAACTCGTTGGATGCCCGACGAAACTCGCCCAGGGCTTTCCCGATCGACTTTCCGATCTGCGGCATCTGACGTGGTCCGAACAGCAGCAGAGCCACAACGAAAATCATCATCATTTCGGGGACGCCCAAAGATCCAAACACAATCGCCTCCGCCCGACAGTATACCCAGAAAATAGCCAGTCAGTGCTGAAATGAGGGTATGGACCTCGGACTGCTTTCGTATTGGTTTCCCGGGGGCGACCGATTGTGTTGCGGCGCTCGAAACCAATCCGAGAA